>NZ_FNTG01000007.1 GCF_900104795.1 Burkholderia sp. WP9 | reverse complement strand
ACGGAGGTTCACGCGACCACGCGCAGCGAGATCATCGACCTGTCGGGCGATATCCGGACCGCCCTCGAGGAGCGCACGCGACAGATGATGCAGGCTGCGGCCAAAGTACCTGCCTCTCCGCGTGAAGCGCTGGCCCGCTTCCGGGCGGGGCGCGCCGCGGAGGCGGCCACGCGGCAGGGATTGGAGCCTGCGAGTACGCCGGCGCCGAGTGAGGACGAGCTGCGCGCGCGCGATGCTTCTGCCGTGCGGGCGGAGCTGGCAGGGAAAGGTTATACGACCGTGCAGACGCCCAAGCCGGGACAGCCCTACCCCGGCACCATCCTGCTGGTAACGGACTTCCACGTCGCACAGCACGCGGGCCGGGACTGGGCCACGCTGCATGACCGACGCCAGCTACTGCGTCCGTATGAGGTGGGCGAGAGCCCGCGTATCCAGTACGGCCAGGATGGACAGGAGCGCGTCCAGACGGCCAGCGTCAAGCGACGTGGGCCGGGGCTAGGCTAACGCGGCGTCACTCGTCCCGTTTCGGGTACTGCTGGCGGGCGTGCACCACAGCGACGACCTCAATTACCGTCGAGGTGACGCGGTAGACCACGATGTAGTTCGGATGGGCAACGATTTCGTGCGTGCCAGGCTCGCGCCCGGCACGGAACAGGTACGGGTGCTCGGCTGCGGGCAGAACCGATGACTCGATGGTCACCGCCATGCGGCGTGCAGCCTGCGGGTTGTGTTCAGCGATGAAGCCGATGATGTCGGCGAGGTCTTCGCGCGCCGATGCGCGCCATTCGATGGAAAGCATGTGGTGGGTATCCAGTCGTAATGGCTCTAGTGAGCCGTCACGACCGTCTAGCCGCACGTTTTATTTCTGCCGCCCGGATGATGGATTCCATGTCCGCCATCACCTGATCGTGCGGGACGTTCGGGCGCGTATCGGCCAAGGACGCCTGGACCTTGGCGCGGAACCAGCGGTCGTACGCTTCGGCCTCTTCGACCGTGGCGAATTCCGATTCGATGGGGGACAAGGTAGTAGGCATGTCGTCCGGGATGCTATGGGCTACAGGTCGACCAACCATTGGCTGTGTCGCCCTGGCTCCCTCAACGCCGAAGCGGCGCGAGACTCAAAAATCCCTTTCGGGAACACGGTCAGTATAAGGGTTAAGCATCGGAGGCTTTTAAATGCACTTCAAATACGTCGTTTATAAGATCACTTTTCCTAACGGGAAAATCTACGTCGGCAAGGATGAGGGCGGCTTAGGCCACTCGTTGCGCTATTTCGGCAGCTGGGACAACGCCTTAGTCGCGCAAGATTTCAGCAAAGCCGAGCTCTCCGACTTGACCTTGCGTAAGCAGATTCTTTTCGAATCTGAAAGCAAGGAAGAGGTACGTCGCATGGAGAGCGAGTTCATTCGATCGCTTCGAAGCAGTGACCCTGTTATTGGATACAACCGGACGCACCTAGCAAGGAAGGAAGGAGGGAAGGAACCAAGGTCTATTTTTTAGTCCACCACCATCGCCGTTTGGCTGGGACATGCTCCAAAAGTCGCAGGGACTGTCGCAGGTCGGCCAGGTTGGCGTTCTGCGCTTCGACCTGTGCCTTGAGGACGGCGTTTTCGGCCTGCAAGGTAGCCAGCAGTGCTACGACATCGGATGGGACATTGGGTGCGTCAGGCTGCGACACTGACGCATGCGACAGCGCAGGGGCAGGGTGCGACAGTTCCCCGAAAACCCTTACCAGTTCTGATGTGTCGATTCCGCTGCGCCCTGCGTCACGCTGCGACAGCGAGATGCGCCCATCTGAGACATAGCGCTGGATCGTCTTGCGACTCCTGCCGGCCAGTCTGGCGGCTTCGGAAATCGACACTATCGCCATAGCTCAGTCCTTCGGGAGCGGGCGTAGGCCCGTTTTCGTGCCCCACGCAGCGGCCCAGCGGGTGGCCTGCTCTTTCTCGGCGTGGGTCTTCGCCCGGATTTGGCGATCTACGGCGAGACCCAAGCGGTGCAACGCATAGGCGCGGCGTTGGTGTATGTCGCGACGCATAGTCATGGGAGTTCCATCTCCTGTTGATCGGGCGGGTCAATGTCCTCATTGCCCACTAGCAAGCGCTCGCCTTCCATGAGTTGAGGCACGGTCTGCAGTTCCTTGCTTTCCTCGATGAGGGTGTCCACCGGAACGGCCTGTTCTGTCTCAGCAACAATGATTTCGGCATTGAAAGCGGCGAATCGGCCGCCTCGTTTTCCTTGCCACGCTACCTGGCTATTGATGATGTAGACGTTCGATTTGCCGGACTTGAGTATCTGGATGAATTTGGCCTCTGCGAGGGCCGCGATAGCCGTTTTGGCTGTTCTATCAGCGATGCCCATGGCTTGGGCCATCGCCGCGTAACTCATGACGACGCCGTTCGTCCCTCGGTTCAGCCGGGACGTGAGGAAGTGTAGAACGGCTAACCCTGTAGGGTTCTTCAGGCCGAATTGCCACATCTTCTGATGCGCTCTCTTATCGACCTGAAGCCAGCCTTGAACATGACCGCGCGAGTCATCCTCTGGAAGCGTTAGATTGGTCATTTTGAATCACTACAGATGTTTTTTGGTGCACTCAGAATACCATTGAAATTCCAAAACCGTGCTGTTTTGACTGCAAAAGTGTCGTCAGATTGCACAACGTTGTGCAATCTGCTGCACAGGTTAAAAATCGCTGTATTCCTTTACTGGCAAGGCTTTGAACCACATTTCACAGAATGTTTGGCCTTTTTAATATGTTGGTGTGGCTTTTGACTTCAGGCCCCCAGAGGGGGCATGAACGCCGCCTCCCGGCGGCTGGACGGCCCCCAGGGGGGTCCGCAAGCGCTTCTGGCGCACCGGTCTAGGCGCTAAAGCGCCAAGACCCGGATAAATCGCGCCAGACGGCCTACGGCCGCCCGCCGCTCAACCGGGTGCCTGTGGGCACCGGGCGAAACCTTCCAGCGGTTTGCGCGCCTCCTATGGCTTGCAGAAGGGTGGGTTCGGGCACGTATGTGCAATTTGGGCGAGCGGAGCGAGTCACGCCGTAGGCTCAACGCCGCGAGGGGCCCTGTGGGCAGGCGGGGGGCAAGTCCGAAGGGACTTGTCCCCGGCTGTCCACGGGGACGCGGGTGTACCGCGTAGGTCTTTCGTCGTAGGCCTTTGGTCCTACGACGCATGTATCAGCGGAAAGCATGAGCATTGGCGCGCGCATCGAACAGAGCGTGATGTTCCCCACCATGCTCAGCCACATACGCCGCCAAGCGCGCCGCGTCGACCTTCATGGCGATATTTTCGTGGCGCCATCCAGCTGGGAGGCCTCCGCCCAGCGTTTGCTCCAGCAGATCGTAATCGCCCTGGTAGTCATAGGACAGCACGGGCTTAGGCTTGCTGGGTACGGCCTCAAACCATGCGCGCAGCTCGTCGCGAAGCTGCTGAAGCGGTATCGAGCGCCCCAAAAACTGTCCCAGCTGGGGCAGAACCACGGTTTTCGTGAAGTCGCTGCACGCGTTCTGGTCGAAATCGGTCCGTTCCGCGTAAAACTCGCGTCCATCCTCGCCCACGATGCCGATGCTGATGAGGTGGCAGTCTTCGAAGCTCGTGAACTCGGTATCGAGGAAATAGCGGGTTTTCCAAGGACTGCGTGGCCTCTGAGCGCTCATTCGCCTGATTCCTGTCGGCCAAGCTGAACCAGGCGGTGATGCAGCGCGATCTTGTCGCCGGTGGCTGGGGCAATGTCCCCTTCGCGCCAGTCCGGCATCGACACCTGACCATGCCGGATGCCCGCGGCAAACAGCCATTCCGCCATCTGTTTCGGGTCGCTGGTCACGAAGGTTTCGCCGGTCGCCACCACAGTCCCCACCAGCTCGTCCTTGGGGTAGTCATAGACGACTCGGGCTCGGCAAAGGCTCTCGCTCATAGCGGGATCGTCAGTTTTCCCTGCTGGTCCGGCGCGTCGGCGGTCTGCCACAAAACCTCGGCCACTGCCCTCGAATTAGCGCCCAGGCCGGTGAAGCCACACGCGGGGCATCGCACGAAGAACTGGTCGGCAAGGCGCTCATAGCCAAAGCGGGGCTTCGGCCAATGGCATTTCGGGCACGCTTTCATGGTTTTTTGTCCATGCTGTTGATGCGTTGAACGGCGCGAGTCACATGGTCCGCAATTTCATCCTGGCTTGTCCGCACAGGCCGATCGTTGGGATTTTCCATGCCGCTGAAGCGAGGCTGGGGCGGGACGGGCTTCTCTTCTTTCCCCTGCGCTTCGAACTCTGCCCACAGCGCTGATTGCTCGGTCAGAAACGTCCGGTCTGCCGGTTTCAGGACCCGGATAGCTTCCCTGAGCATGGTGCGCAAATGAGTATTTTTTTGCGCCGCTTCGAGGAGCGCCACGCCCACCAGAAGCTTG
>NZ_FNTG01000006.1 GCF_900104795.1 Burkholderia sp. WP9 | reverse complement strand
GAACGGCCGGCCGGCGGCCGAAATGACCGACAAGGCCCGATTCAGCGCCGCCATATCGGGGAAAGTGGGCTGCACCGGCACGACGACGAGATCGGCGACGCTCACCAGCTCGGACGCACCTGCGTTGATGTGTGGCGGGCAATCGACGATCGCCAGCTCGTAACCTTCCGCCTCGGCCGACGCGAGCAAGTCGCGAATGTTCGACGGCGCGCCGGCGACGACTGCCGGCTCGTCTTTCGCTCGGCCGCTCGCCCACGCCTGCCCCGTGCCCTGCCCGTCTGCATCAATCAGTGCCGTCTTTTGCGATTTCGACGCCTCGACGCTGACGTGAATTCCGATCGTCGACTTACCGCTACCGCCCTTCTGACTGAACACTGATATTGTCCGCATTCGCCGGTTCTTCATGCCTTCCCCTTGGTATCAAGGTATCAAAGTATCAAAGCGCAATCCGCGCAAAGCCTTTGCAGCTGCGCGTCTGGCGGATGATGCCACAATCTTTTGATGCTTTGGTGTCTTGGTATCGTGGTATCACGACACCAAGAATCCTAACCGGCCGCCGGCGGCACCGGACAGGAAAGGGAAGGGCAGACACGCGCGCCGAGCGGCGCACCGTCACCGCCGGCCGATGCCGTGCGATATGCACCTCGTGCAGCCCGTCGACGTGCGCGCGCTCGCTGGCCGCTGGCACTGGCAGCCTCGATCCGGCCGCATGTGACTCGTCGACGGCCGCCAAAATCCGGCGATCGAGCACCAGGCTGACGGCCGGCAAGAAGCGACGGCCGACCGGCGCGGCCCCTTTTTCGGCCCGCCGGACCACCACGCAGCGCAAAAAACAGGGGGATTTCGCCCTTCTATCTCGCTAAGTCATTGATTATTGTAGAGAATACATCCCCAAGCGCCCCCCGTTTTTCCCCAAATTTGCCAGTTTTTTCCCCAACGCCGGTTTCTCGCCCCTATACCTCTCTCTCTTTTAAATCATTGAAAAGAAAGAAGAATAAGCACAGAAAGAGAAAATGCGCGCATCCCCATAAACACCCCCGGTTTCCCCGGATTTTTCCCCTGCCTATTTTTTCATCCCCAACTTTCCCCAACCTTTTGGGGCTGTTTTGGGGATGGTTGGGGGATTGCAATATCTTAAAAATCAATCACTTACGTATCAAATCCCCTCAATCCCCTAATCCCCGGTGTGTTCTCCGTGTACCCCCGCCGTGAGCCTCCAAAACGCGCCCTGTGCAGCTCGTCAACATGCGACGCCGGCCGCGCCCCTTCCCGAATCTCTACCCCACACTTGCAACGGAAAACCCGCCCTCCCGGAAACGCCTATATTCCGCTTTTCGACGCTATCGAATTCGCCTGCTCTCGCGACGGCCTCGATTTGCCCTCGGCGCGCATCGGTTCGCATCAAATCGGCCGCCTCGAAATCGCCGCAAAGCCCGTGCTGTATGGCGTTTAGCGGCCTAGGCGCTGACTGCATCAAAACGAGAGACCCAAGAAGCCGGCAGGCGCGGAGGGGTGACTGCGAACTTCGAACGACGATCGTTCGTAAAACGGCCGCCTAGCCGGCCGGCCTCTCAGGGGTAGCCGTGCCCTGCCGACCCCGTGGCGGCCCGTTGCAGGGCCTGGAATCGACCGGTTAGGGGGGTATTGGAAGGGCAGGGCGCGAGCGACCCCTGTTGCTGCTAAACCGTTGGGCGCCTGCATCGCGATCGCATCAAACGAGGTGCGCGGGACGCGCCGACTTGAGCGGTCGGGTCGGCGCGCAGCGACGGCGCGAGCGTGATTTAGTCGGCCGTTGTCGGGGCGGCTTGCCGCGCCGACCGGCACCGATAGCAATCACGTGTAATGACCGCCCGCGCCGTGGCGCGGTTCGTTGGTCTGGATATGGTTTGATCGTCAAGTGACGCGCGACGCGCGCACTTGTGACCCTCACGGGAGGGAGCGCGTAAGCGCGGAAGGGTGGTTTTCTACCGGCCGCCGCGGATTCGCGCGGCCGGCCGGTTGTTCGAATGCCAGTGGTTCACCCGCATCCCTATGGATAACGCGGCACAACTCGAAAGACCGAGTTGCACCACGTTACCCACAGGGAACCCTTGCGGCCTTTGGCTCCGCCCTGACGCGCTTCGCTTGCCTTGTTGAGATAGAAAAGCGAAAACACCGATCGTGCTAAGAGAAACTGCCATCGAAAGGCCTCCCACGGCCGTATAAAGCAAGAGAGAGAAGCAAAGGCCGCAAAGGCTTGTCGCACCGATGCTCGACGGACAGAATTTGGACCTCGACGGACAAAAAATGGAACTCATTGGACAAAAATCGTTGATTTTTTGTCCGTTGCGCGTCACGATGTGTCTCTGGATGGACACTGGAACACTTAAAAATGGCCGACGACAGGAAGATCGAAGCACCGAATTTGCGCTATCTCGAATATTCGCCCGATATCAATCCACTTGTCGAAGTGCGCGACGTGCCAGTAAAGCGCCGCTACGTCAGCACCGGCTTAAAGACGGACCTGGTAGATGCGGCTGGAGTCATCCAGGGTGCGAGCGTGATCCGCACGCTGGAGGAAAAAGACGATGCTGAGTTTGTGAAGGTATTCGCAGCTGGCATTGCCGCGTCTTATGACCTAACTAAAACTGGCCAGAAGGTATTTCAGGCCGTTCTAGGCGTTTATCAGGACGCGCCCATGAGTGGCGGATTTGCCGATACCGTCTACCTCAAGTGGTTTGATGAAGGCTTATCCGGCCACTCAATCGACATGAGCGAGAAAACCTTTCGACGCGGCCTGAAAGAGCTGCTGGCGCTCGGCTTCCTGTCCCCCAAAACGCCGTCCGTCTACTGGATCAACCCGGCGCTTTTCTTCAAAGGAAACCGCGTTTTGTTCGTGCGCGAGTATCGCCGCAAGTCGAGCGCGCTTGAAGCGCAGGGCCAGCAGCGTTTAGATCTCGACTCGCACAAAGCCTGACCAGAAAACGAACGTTTTCTGTACGGCTGGCAAGAGGGGCGCTTGACGCCCTTTTTCTTCGTCTGCTGTGTAAAGAAACTCAGTAAAGTTATCAACGCAAATAAAACGTCTGCAACGCGGTTTATTTACTCGACGGGGAAACCATGCGCGATTCATCCGACAAGGGCACGCTCGATATCGTCACCGGCGGCATGCGCATCGGTTATGCGCGCGTGTCGACGGTCGATCAAAACCTCGAGCTGCAACGCGACGCGCTCGCGCGTGCGGGCTGCGTGCAAGTCTATGAAGAAAAGGCGAGCGGGAAATCGGCAACCGGCCGGCCCGAGCTGGCGCACCTGATGCGGGCTTTGCGCAAGGGTGACACGCTGATCGTTTGGCGGCTCGATCGCCTCGGCCGATCGCTCGTCGACCTGGTGCGTATCGTCGACGAGCTGGCCGCGCGCGGTGTCGCGTTCGAAAGCCTGTCAGAGAAGATCGACACGAGCACCGCGCAAGGCCGCATGTTTTTCGGGTTCATGGCGGCGATGGCGCAATATCAGCGTGACGTGATAAGCGAGAACACGCTTGCGGGCCTGAAAGCGGCCCGCGCACGCGGTCGCAACGGCGGCCGGCCCCCTGCCCTCGACGATGTCGCGATCGCCGAAATACGCGTGCTGATGCAAAGCGCCGATATGTCTGCGATGCGCATTGCGAAGCGATACGGCGTCAGCAAAACCACGCTTTACAACACGCTCAAGCGCGCCGAGAAAAAAGAGGCCGCCGAGCTATCAATCCGGCATCCACCTCATGCCGTGACAGCCTTCGCGCCTCTCTTTCCCTTCGCCACGAAACCCGACACAGGCAAGTGAATATCGGGGTTTGGCTTGTTGCTCGGTATCAACGTTCGAACAGCCTCTAACGTCGCGGTGAAGGTGTGCCCACACTCGAAATCGGTACAGGCGTAACGAATTTCGATCCGCAATGGTGATACTTCAAGGCCTCCATCCGCAACCGTGCGGGATAGGCAGTGTGGGCACGCAAATTTGAGTCTCAACGACTTCGGGCTTGTCATAATGGCTCCAGCTCACGCGATCACGGAATACGGGGTGAATCTCACGACCTCATCGCCGAGCGCTTCGTTGATGCGCTCGAAGCGACGTTGAAGCGACCCGATTTCATTCACGCCAAACACTTCGGCAGCCTTATCGGCCGCACCAAAGCCCCCGGTATTGCTCGGCACGATGCCCATGAGCTGCGGCGGGATGCGATGTGCGGCGAGAAGGTCATCACGAGAAACATTCTTGATGTTGAAAAACTCGTCTTTGGCCGTGACCTCAGACATGGGTATGAGCTGGATGCCGTCTTTCTTTCCGTTCGGCGCGTACACGAACATGTTGCGGAAATTACCCGGCCCCTTGCTTCGCCTCAACGCTTCGCGCATGGCGTCGATATCGGTTTGACTGTTCACGGCGTCGGTCATGTACATGATGAACCCGGCGTGCGAGCCGTTCTCGTAGTACTTCCGGCGAAAGAGCGTTGCAGACTCATTGAGCCAGGCGCTATTGAGCGCGCCGAGATATTCAGGCAGTCCATACACCTCCTGGTTAATGTCCGGCTCCATCAGATGAACGATCGAGTCCGGCTCGAATTCGTGCTCAATGTCCCATCCGCTGACTTGGAAGAAACGCTGCAGGTCTGTCGAGCGGCGCACGTACTTCGCCGGCGCACGCTTGAGCGGCTGACGATCGCCGAGGCGGCTTTTTTGCCCCTCAAGATAGCCATTGCCGAACACCAGGTAATCAAGCGCCAGCTTTCCAAACTCCTCTTGCGATAGCAGCCTGTGCGGAATGAATGTCGACGCGAGCACGTTGCGCTTGAAGTAGATCGCCGATCCATGATGAACACCAGCTCGAAACGATTTCGCCAGGCCTGCCCACGACACCGGCGGCTCGAACCATTTTCCGGCCGCCCAGGTTTCAACGTAGTCGAGAATCTCGGCGCGGTCCATTACCGGCACTGCATCGCCGAACGTGAAGGTTTGAATGTTGCTCATGATGTGTCTGCCGTGTCGTTATCGGGGAATGTCGCGCAGTCGTTATAACGCCGTGCATTGCCGCGCCAGTAACACAATTGCCTGTATTGATAACGAGTACATCGTGCGATGTTTGCCGCGTGGCATGCAGGCCTGAGAGCATTCGCTGTGACGCTGTGTGATACGGACTGACACAACCTGACACACATCGTTGATTGCACCTAGACCTGAGAGGAAACCTAACGAATGGCAAAAAGATCAATCGCGCTTTCGATTCCCGAAACGGGGTTCCTTCGACTGCCTCAAGTGCTTTGTATCGTTGGCTTTTCAGCTAGCACGCTGTGGCGCGGATGTGCGTCCGGTACTTTCCCCAAGCCGGTCAAGCTATCGGTCAAGGTGTCGGCCTGGCGCGTTGAGGATGTGCGTGCGTGGATCGCCAAGCAGGGGCAATCGACTGCCGGCGCGATCGCCCCAGGTGCGAAAGCATCCCGAGCAAAGTGCCGCCCCAAGTCCTGACCTTCGACCCATGATGAACACTAACTGCAACCTCATAAGTGACGCACCCCCATCGCTTCGCATGCGTGCGAAACGCGTTGCGAACCGATCGCGTGCCCTCTATACTTTCCCCGTCGCTGAGACAACAGCGATCCGGGGTGAGAGCCGGGAAAACGGAAGGCGGGCGACCGCCGGCAGGCGGTTTTTTTACGTCCGTACACCTATGCGCTGTGCCTTCTATGGGCGGGCCTTGGTGAGGGTGCGTTCGCGCACGCCGGTTGCCTTCTGTACCGGTCTCTCAACCTTGTCATGTGTCCGCCCACCCATCCCGTTTGAGAGCGGGACGGCGGGTTTTCCGGCCCTTACAGAAGGAGTTAGCGCAATGCTGCTGCCCACTCATGCCCTATCCGGGCAATCCCCCCTCATTCTCTCTATCGTCCGCGAAGCGTTGCGCGCCGCGGCGATTGCCGACACGTACCAGGACGCGCTCGATGCAACCGGCGATGCACTGCGCCGCGTTGCTGAACTCGCACAAAGCGGGGTGCGTCATGGCTAAGACCCAATCGACCGTCATCGCTCCGAGCCCCGCCGATCATGCAAGCGATATCGCCGAGCTGATTTTTCAAACCGCACTGGTCAATCATGCGCTCGAAACGACGCGCAATCTGTCGCGCATCTATGCCGATCTTGCGCATGAAGTGCCGGACGATTCGTCCGCCGTCACGCTCGATGCGAAGGCACTGCGCGGCATGATGACCTTCTTTACCGCGCAGCTCGACGAGGCGCTCGAATCCCTCGACGTGGTTATCGCGCTGCTTTCCCAGCTCGAAAAACCGGCCGCTTAACCGCCGATCGATGGAGATCCACATGAGCAACCTCGCTACCCTCTACAAAGCCGCTTGTGACGCCTCGGCAAAATTCATCGCGGCGCGCGACGAGCTGGTGAAAGCCGAAACCGCGTACAACGAGGCGCGGAAAACGGCCCCCGCACACGAACTCAACGCCGTCGAAACGCACCGTCGACCGCTGAATTTTTCGAACACGGTTTGCACTGACTGCTGACCCTCCCTCATTCATGAATCACGCCGGCGCGTCGACACTGCGCGCCGGCCATCGCATCGCTACCCAAGGCCATCAAATGAACGATCTGCAACAAAAACACGAACAAGCCAAGTCCACCTATGCGGCCGCCCTCGCCAATCTGGAGCTGGCTCGACACACGTATGACAACGGCGCGGGCAAGGCTTTCGCCGAGGCGAAGAAACACCGGGAATCGCTCGCCACGCAGCTCGACGGCGAGAAGCAAGCGAGCGAGCGCGCCAAGGCCACGCTTGCGGAAGCCGTGTGCCAGTCGAACGGCGCACGAACGGCCGACGTCACCCAGGCACTTTCCGATCGCCGCAACGCTGACGATATGGTCGATCAACTGAGCGCGCTGCTGTCGGAGGCTGACCGGCTTGTCGAATCCGCCCATGCCGAGGCGTCGACCGCAGGGCGGACGTACATGGCAGCCTACGAGGCGGCCGCGCAACGCTGGGCGGAAATGAACGTGCTCGCGGCGCTTGCCCAATGCGGCGAGCAAATTGCCCGCGCGATGGCTGTCAAAGCCCCGAACGGTCTGCCGTACCCAATCCGGTATGAACGTGGCGAAGCCGGAAACCTCGACGCATCGAGCGAACAGCTCGTTATCAAGGAACTTCGTGCGCTTGCGGAGCAATGCGATACGCGGCCCTACGTGCAGGAAATCGGCACGGTGGACCTTGGCGCGATGGAACAACAAGACGTGCTTTCTGCTGCGGCAATTCATAAACGTTTCCGCACGGCCGAAGTGCAGTGATAACATTGCCGCTCAGCTCGACGCTGGTTTAACCGGCTCGTGCCAAATACCAAGCCCGCCCCCCGGCCTTGGGTATGGCGGAACGGATTCTGCGTTTTCCGTTCCGCCACCTCTCCCGCCTTCTCGCGTCAATGCCATTTCCACGCGACGCAAACAATCACTAGCACGACCACGAAAAAGCACGCGCCGAGGGGATGCGCATCGAGCTTCACCACGAAATCGCCGCACGCGCGGATGACCTTCGCCAGGTCCAGGTTTTCGAGAAATTTCATCGGCTTCACGTGTTTCTAGAGTTAGAGCCGATGTATAGGTAAAAGCTGTTTAACACTTCGGCCCCTCCGTTTTGGATGCCTCCTATGATCGCGTCACGACTGCTATTCGATGTCGACCGTTTTCCTAGCGGCGCTTGAACCGGCATCACGACCGCATGCCGTCAAGAGGCGCGGGTCGAAATTTGTCATGTTTTGTTACGCGATGCGCCTAGGGTGAGGGCGACCGCGAGACTTTGCGGGCGACCGCGAATCACATCCACTTGCGGTTTTCCGCGTGCGGCGCCGGCGCCACGCATCTAGCGGTAATTGAATGAGAGAAGAAGCGATGTTTGGGGTTTTCGTGAAGCGGGCGAACTCGCAACGCACGCACCTACGGCAAGACTTCGAGCGCGTCACGGCCGAGCTGTGCCGTGCCGACGCGTCGACGCAAAGGCAAGTAGGACGCGGCATCAACCTTGCCAATACGCGGTTTGTTGACGGCTTCGGGAGCGAGGCCAGGTTTCGCCAGGCGCGACCGTCCGAGAGACGGCGCCACCTCCGGCAGCTCGGCATTGCCGAGGCGAAAGCGGCAAAGGAAACGCCGCACCTGGCGACTGGCTTCGCACTGTTCAGAATGTGGCTGGAAGCATTGAGCGGCAATGACGGCGCCTTGCTCGACCAGCTCACGAAGGCGCTGGTTTTCTTCAGCGAAAAAGCCGATGTCCGGCGACAGACACGCCGCTAGTCGACTGCGCGCCGGAAATATCGTGGTTTTGTCTTGGAAAAACCTTGCCGGCGACTTGGAAAAATCGTGTTACCGCTCGCGGGCATCCTGGAAAAATCGCGACGAGCAGCAGGGCAAGATAGGTGAAGTGGGCCAACCGGCGAGCGGTAGGCGTACTTCACTTTCGCTTATTCGCACCTGGTGCTCAACTGATCCGCGCAGAGCATGCGGGCGCCGCGCTCCGCGCGCCAATAAAAAAGGCCGCCAGGCGCTTTCGACGCCGGCGGCCTGCCCTACCCCATCCTCATCCTTTCGACCGCCCATCTGCAGCCGCTTTTGCCCCTAGCGGTGCTCCCACCGATTCATGAGCGCGGTCGCGTCGTCATCAAGCCGCGCGAACGCCTGAACAATCGTATAACCGGCCGGCAACAAGTCGGCTCGATTCGCTGCGAGCGCGCAATAGATGCGCTCGCCGGTCGACAGGCCGGCAAGTGCGTCGGCCTGCCCCGCCCGCACCGCCTCGGCGAGCGAGTCAAGGTAATCGAGCTGCGAAGGAATCATGCCCATTCAAGTCCCCTTTCGAGTTGGTGTTTTGGTGCTTTGATGCCTTGATACCATGATGCCAAGGCATCACGGCATCACTTGAACCGGGTGCCAGTGAGCGGCGGCAAGCCCTTTGAGGCACGCACCATGTTCAAGCCGACAATGAACAGCTCTTGCAACGATGTGTCATATCGCGCCGCAAAGTCTTTCGCCTCGATCCACTGCTCGCGCGTGAGACGCACCGGCACGGTTTTCGACGGCCTTGCCTCGGCTTTCTTCTCGGCCGGTGCGAACTCGACGGCCGCGTGCTCGACGGCCGGCTCGGCCGGCGGCATGACGGCCGCCGAGGGATTGTTTGCGCTGATTTTCAGCGCGCCAAAACTCGGGGTTTTCTTCGTGCTCACTGCATGCTCTCCATAAGCCATTGATAGACGGCGCGCGCTTCGCTCGCGGCCTTGTCATCGGGGTTCGACGTGAATTCGCACACGGCAAGGCCTGACGAAAGCGCACGGCCGAACGCCTTGCGATCGCCGAAGTATTCCGGGCACACCGGCCCGACCCGCGAAAGTGTCTCGATCGCGTCACGCGTTTCCGGCGATCGCTTGTCCGCTCGATTCAGGACGAACACGAACGGCCGGCCGGCGGCCGAAATGACCGACAAGGCCCGATTCAGCGCCGCCATATCGGGGAAAGTGGGCTGCACCGGCACGACGACGAGATCGGCGACGCTCACCAGCTCGGACGCACCTGCGTTGATGTGTGGCGGGCAATCGACGATCGCCAGCTCGTAACCTTCCGCCTCGGCCGACGCGAGCAAGTCGCGAATGTTCGACGGCGCGCCGGCGACGACTGCCGGCTCGTCTTTCGCTCGGCCGCTCGCCCACGCCTGCCCCGTGCCCTGCCCGTCTGCATCAATCAGTGCCGTCTTTTGCGATTTCGACGCCTCGACGCTGACGTGAATTCCGATCGTCGACTTACCGCTACCGCCCTTCTGACTGAACACTGATATTGTCCGCATTCGCCGGTTCTTCATGCCTTCCCCTTGGTATCAAGGTATCAAAGTATCAAAGCGCAAT
>NZ_FNTG01000005.1 GCF_900104795.1 Burkholderia sp. WP9 | reverse complement strand
TGGTTGATATTCTAGGTCAACGAAATGCAAATTCGCACAGCGAATAGTAGGTGTGAATCAGCCCCTGAGGAGAGTGCATGTGTTTTGCGGCATACCGGGAGAATGGGATCGGGAGTTCTGCGGCCGCCAGAGCCGAATCTTCCTTCCGTGTATGCGCCATCAGGAACGTTAGGTATGCCAGCTATCTGGGTCACCTATGCTCCGGAGACAATGAACGTGGGTTAGCAGCCGGCCGCGCCCTGCAGGAGGGCGAGGAAATTGACTTCGACCCGGTCGTGCCGTTGCGGGCGCCGCCCGGGATTTTCTGCATTGGTCTTGCTTACGCAGAACGCTGCCCCGAAAGGGCCTTCGCCGTGCCTGGTTATTCCGCCGCTTTCAGCCACACCGGCTTGAGTTTCGTCGGAGAGGGTGCGGCCGTCGTTCGGGCTCGCGTCCCCCAGCGATTGGAATTCGAAGGTGAGTTCTCAGCATTCATCGGATGCGGCGATCGCGAAATCGGAAAGGTGCGGCCGCGCGAGCAAGTCATCGCTTATTCCCTTTTTAGCGACCCATCGATTCGAGACTGCCAACCCGAGCCTCAACAGTGGACGGTCGGCAAGGACGCCGACCACACCGGCGCCCTCGGGGCCTTTCCTGTCGCTGCTGAAGAGATACCGCGTGGCCGCCGAGGATTGCGGCCGCAGATCCCGCCAAACCGCAACGTGGAGCGGAGCGCCGCGACCCATGGCCGGGTCGTCGGCATCGCTATCCCTGCGTCGATGCTCAGCGAAGCGGTCGCGCTGAAGCCGGGTGACATCATTGTCGCCCGCACTCCCGCAGGCGTCGGACCGGCGCATAGACCGCCGACGCGGGTGAAACGCCGAATGTTGCCTGCGCACAAGCGAACCATCCGGCGAAACGGGCAGGACGGGTCACGCGATTGTGCAACGTTAAGTCCGCGTTGGTGCGCCGCGCCCAGCCAGCAAACGACCTGGCGTCCGTCGCAAGCTATGGCCCGCGAGCACATCGGGCTCGATAACGCGGTGCCTGACTCCGCCCTCCTAAGGCAACTGGCTGGAAAAGCAGGCGCAACCGCATTTCCCCAGATGCCATTCGAACCGGCAAGGGGCGACAGTCTCCCTGGCCAATGCTTTCCACCCATCACTTACAGCGTGAGGAATATGCAATGTTCCGTCTTCCGTCCGAGCAAATCCCGGGTGTCTACCATCGCCGGGTTGGCGACCTGACAGTGACTGCCGTCTGTGACGGCTACCTGTACCCCCCTGTCGATATTGTGCAGGGGATCAGCGAGGCCGAGACTGTCCAGATGATGGTCGCTGGGCAAGGTTATCCAACCATTCGGGCTTCTATTAACGTATTTGCCATCCGCTCAGAAGATCGGACTGTGCTAGTGGATGCCGGATGTGGCAGCACGTTGGGAACGACCTGCGGCAGGCTATGCGACAACCTCGCCAAAGCCGGTATTGCGTTGGATAGTGTGCATGCTGTCCTGCTCACTCATATCCATCCCGACCACTCCAACGGTCTGACGACCGCCGACGGCGAAGCGGTTTTCGCGAACGCCGAGGTGATCGTCCATGAAGCAGAAATCGCCTATTGGCTCGACGACGCCGTCATGGCCCTGGCAGACGAGCGTGCGCGCTCGCGCTATTTTGCCGCCGCGCGCTTTTGCCTGGCACCCTATCGTGACCGCATCCGCACGTTCACTGCGGGCGAGGTGCTACCGGGCATCGTCGGCTTGCCCAGTCATGGCCATACCCCGGGCCATGTCGCCTATCGCATCTCTTCGGCTGGAGAGGACATGCTGTTCTGGGGCGACACAGTGCACGTGCCGGAATTGCAGGTGCCGCGGCCGGACATTACTGTGCGGTACGACGTCGATCAGGCCCGGGCGGCATTTTCACGCCAGGCCATTTTCGACATCTTGCTGCGTGACAACCTGGTGGTGGCCGGGGCGCATCTGCATTTCCCAGGCTTCGCCCGACTGTCCCGCACAGACGGTTCGTACCGCCTCCTCCCGGAGCCCTGGGCCCACACGCTCTGATCCGGTCTCATGTGGTCTGCGACGGTTGCAGGACGTGCAGCCATGTCGACGCGAGGTCGCAGCGAGCTGGGTAGGCCGGCGGTTGACGGCAGACCTGAACCAAAGTTCGCGGCCGAGCCTGCCTTTGCGTCGGTCCCTGCGATCCGATTTTCAATCCATGCAAGTGAGGTAGATGATGAAGTGCTATCTGGTTGCGAACGTTATCGTCACCGACCCGGGGCGGTTCGCCGAATACCGCGAAAAGGTGCCGGCGGTCATTGCACAGTACAACGGGCAATATGTGGTTCGTGCCGGTGCGGTGCATCCCCTGGCGGGCGAGCTCGCCCTCCAGCGTATGATCATGCTCGAGTTTGCCTCCATGGATGCGGCGCGGCGGTTCTATGAAAGCAAAGAGTACGCGCCGCTGCTGAGGCTGCGGAAGGAAACGACACAGTCGCAGGTCGCCTTCGTCGAGGCCTTGGGCACGGAATACCTCAACTAGGGAGGGGCGAGCGCGCGGCCTCCGTCTAGCGTGAGCCCTGCTGACGGATGGCCTTTCGGTAACAGTTTTGGGATGGGACGGGGAGCCTCCCGTCCGGCGTCGGGGCGCGAATCGGCCGCGGCCGGCCTATGCCTACCGTTGGCCACCTGGCCCTGATAGCAACCAAAGAGAGCACCAGGCAAGTCCCTTGCATTTGACAGTGCTGGGGCCGCGTCCCCCAACATGGCGATCGCCCCCAAAAGCGAGCCAGCCATCGACAGCATCGACGTCTTCGGCAGCCCATCCCTATGTGAACCGATCCATGAACGCATTGCGGCACCACCCTTCTTACGGGGTGGCATCGCCACCAGGGCGACCGGGCAGATGCCGCTGCTCGCCTGATCCTCGGCGTGTCTGGCGCGATGCGTCGCAGCCGTGATCGAAGAAACGGGTGCGTTCGCCGCTGCAGGCGGAAAATGAAGACCGAAAACCGGCCACCGATGCGGCTTGAAATCGCAAGCTCGCCTGACCCCGCCCGCTAACCGATGTCTCTGCTCAGATCAGGCAGATGGCGATGCCCTCGTGCTTCGGCACGGCGGGTCAGGTCGCGCCCTCAAATAGATGTGCGTGGGCCAATGCGCGTTTGGCGTAAATCTTGCCCGTTGATGACGTAGCCCTCCGCGGTCGGTATGGCCCGGCCATGCAGGCTGGTGACACCCGTCCCCGCATGAGGCTCAGAAAATCCGGGCATAACCAGACGTCGCGGTTGACCAGTCTGGGGACGAAGCATTGCCTCTGCTCGTCTGTCCCCGCCGCAAGAATGGCGGGGCGCCGCTAACCCCCAAATCGATGCTGACGCCGGCGCGTATGAATTCCTCCTCCGCAATGAACTTCGAGAGCTGGCCGCCATACTCCTTCGGATAGGCGCTGCCGAGCCAGCCACACTCGCCGATCTGCCAATAGAGCTCCCTCGTCAGCGGTCCGGTCTTTCTCGCCGGGCGCAGCACGTCGTGCTCGCAAGCCACTTCAATCTTGTCTTCGATCAGTACATCCGGCGCGAGGTCGCGCAATGAACAGGGAAACATTGAGTTTGCGTCGTTTCCCGCTCGTGGCTAAGCGAAATCCGACGGTTGCTTGGCTCGGCGCCGGAAGCTGGCAATATTCGCGGTGCGAATTATCAATTCTTTAGTGGAGATGCTACGAGCTTCATCTGTCGTCGTCAAACGATTTCACCATAGTGCAAACCCTGTTCGTGCTGACGAAAATGGCGCGCTACCTGGTGCTTTCCCGCGATCCCTTGACCTCTTTGCAAACAGGCTGCTATTCTGAAAGTGCGAAATGACGATTCGCACAGCGAATAGTAAGAATCGTAGGCCGGGATGGGCCGGTTCAAACAAACCACGCCGCAATCTCCAGCCGCGTCAGCGACGATAGGTGGTTCTACTAAGCTTTGACCGGGCCAGCCCGGATGGCCGCATTCACGGATAAAGGAAAGACAATGCCCGATTTGCCTAAAAGAGTTCAGATCAACGAGGAAGGCCCTCGCGAAGGTTTCCAGATCGAGAAGGGCACGATCCCCACCGATCGGAAGGTCGAATTGATCGACGCCTTGTCAGAGACAGGACTTAGCGAGATCCAGACGGTGTCCTTCGTGAATCCTGCCCGCGTGCCGGGCTGGGCCGACGCCGAGGAAGTGGTCAAGCGCTTTCATGCAAAGCCGGGCATCCGCTACACAGGGCTGTGGCTTAACGAAAAGGGCTTGATGCGAGCGATCGCGACCGAAAAGCTGTTCATGAAGGGGTTGATATCGCTAACTGCGTCGGAGAAATTTCTGCAGCGCAATCAGCAACGCACGCTCACGGAAAATCTCGACGAGCAGCGCCACATGATCACTGTCTTCAAGCAGCACAACATTCCGGTTGAACGCGGCAGCATCATGGCGGCATTCGGGTGCAACTTCCAGGGCGACATTCCGGTTGGAACTATCGTCGAGATGGTGGCCCAGATCATTGATCTCGGTAAGCAGACTGGCGTCGAAATCAAGGTGGTATCGCTTGCCGACACGATGGCCTGGGCGACGCCACAGAGCATCTACAGGGTGGTCGGAGCGGTCCGCGAGCGATTCCCTGATCTGCGGCTTTCGCTGCATCTGCACGATACACGCGGTATGGGCATCGCCAACGCTTTCGCTGGACTGCAGATGGGCGTGGACTCTTTCGACAGCACTGTCGCAGGCCTGGGCGGTTGTCCTTTCGCGGCGCATGCCGGCGGGGCAGGCAATGTGTGTACCGAAGATCTGGTCTTTATGCTGAATGAAATGGGCATTGAGACGGGCATCGATCTGGACAAACTGCTTGAAGTCGGACGGCTTGCGGAAGATATCGTCGGGCACCCATTGCCGGGAACTGTAAAGACTGGCGGCAGCCTGAAAGTGTTGCGCGATCGTCTACGGGCGGCCTGAGCCATGACCCAGTCACTTACGAAGAAAATCGGCGCATTCGTGGCCGCCCTTGACTTCGCGGCGATACCGGAAAAGGCCACGCAGACCGCGCGGGCGGGCTTTGTCGACTGCATTGGCGTCATGATCGCCGGTCGCGAATCCGACGCGCCGCGTATCCTGCAGCGCGTACTGGCACCCGGACGGGGCGCGGCGACGCTGGGTTTTACGCAGTCGCAGGTGAGCGCACCTGAGGCGGCATGGATCAACGGGACCGCCGCGCATGCGCTAGATTTCGACGATATGGCGGTGCGTGGCCACCCCAGCACAGTGCTCGTGCCCGCTATCCTCGCCGAGGCCGAACACCTGGACGCGAGCGGCGCCAGCATGCTGACAGCGTATGTGGCCGGCTACGAGACATGGGCCGAACTGGCGCTTCGCGAAAAAGACTCGGTGCATTCGAAGGGCTGGCATCCTACCGGCATCTGGGGCGCAGTAGCGGCGGCAGCGGCGTGTTCCTCGTTGCGACGGCTGAGCGCCGAAAGCACGAGCGTCGCGCTCGCGCTCGGCGCGTCGCAAAGCGCCGGGCTTCTTGCCAATTTCGGCACCATGACCAAACCGTTTCACGCGGGGCGCTCGGCTCATGCAGGCGTCGTCGCGGCCCGGCTTGCCGAGGCGGGGTTCACTGCATCAACCGACGCGCTCGAGCATCCGCAGGGCCTGTTGTGCGCAGTCTCTCAGCACGGCAACACGGACCGCGAGGCGGCGCCTGATACGGGCACGCGCTGGCACATCGTGCGCGAAGGCCTGAACATCAAGCAGTATCCGCTTTGCTACTGCACGCATCGGTGCATCGACGGTCTTCTCGCGCTCGTCAGAGAGAGCGGATGCACAGCGCAGGATGTCGAAAGCATTACCGCTGTCATCAGCGATCGCTACGCGACGATCCTGCGCAATCATCGGCCAAAGACCGGACTTGAGGCCAAGTTCAGCATGGAGTTTGCGATGGCCGCCACGCTGACAGCGGGGCGCGTAGGGCTCGGTGAACTGACCGACGACTTCGTCAACCGCGCCGACGTCCAGTCGCTCATGCGGCGTGTGCGGATCGAGACGGGCAGCGAGTACGACAGCAGCAACCCCGACGGTGCGCCCTACGACCAGGTCCGCGTGCAGCTGAAAAACGGCAGGGTGTTGGAGGGTTCGCAGGTTCGCCGGGCGCGAGGCCATGCCGACTTGCCGTTCTCCAACGACGACCTCTACGAAAAGTTCGAACTGTGTCTCGATTCGGTGGGTGCGAAGACCGATGCGGCGTTGCTCTTCGACAGATTGATGTCCCTCGAAACCATCTCGGCGCGACAACTCACGAGCGTGCGCTCATGAAGCTCGCGAGTCACAGCAATCGCGCGAGCAGGAGTGCGCGCATATCGACTAACAGCCGGGCGGCGCATGGCGGGCCCGAGCCGACGCAAGGTGAAAGCCAATGAGTGAACCAGAAACCTATCTCACGGCCGAAGTCCGTTCGTATATCGGCATGGAGACGCAACCGGTGCCTGCGTTTGATCCGGTGGAACGGGGCGCGGTACGACGTTTCGCGCAGGCCATCATGGATGCCGATCCTGTCTTCATGGACGCGGACGCGCAACCGCGATACTGCGGTCCTGTTGCGCCGCCCCTGTTTCCGTTGACCCAGCACCGTTTGCCGTTTGGCGTCCCCGATGTCGTATCGCAGCATGCCTCGGATCCCGACTACGACGGCACGCGAAACGAGATTGCGCTGGCGCGAACGTCCGATGCCGACGCCAGGCCCACTTCGCTCCCGCCGCTGCCGCTCGACTCACTGGCGTTGCTCAATGGCGGATCGGAAATCGAACTGTATCGCTACATGCGACACGGAGAGACGCTGTATTCGACGAGTCGCTACGCCGACATCTTCGAGCGGCGAACCTCGAAGGGATTGATGGTTTTCGTCGTGACGACTACGGACTACCTCGACGAACAAAGCAACCTCGTGGCGCGTGTCAAGCTGACCACGATCCGGAGATGACATATATGAACTCGTCCGCTTTTCTCGCCGAGACACGCATCGAGCCGCGCTATTTCGACGACGTCCGAATTGCCGAGCGTCTTCCGGAATTAACGAAAGGCCCGCTTACAACTACCCACCTGATTCGCTGGTCCTCCGCCATCGAGAACTGGCACAAGATCCACTATGACAGAACCTTCACTCAGGAGCACGACAGGCTGCCCGATCTGCTCGTGAACGGCTCGCTCAAACAGAACTTCCTCGTGCAGATTGTCAAGGAGTGGGCGACCCACCACGGCTGGCCGTGGAAGGTGAACTTCCAGTTTCGCGCCATGGACGTGGTGGGCAGCACGTTAGTCGTCTGGGGCGAAGTAACTGGCCTGTTAAAGCTGGAGCGTTACGGGCTGGTGGAAGTGAAACTTGGCATCCGCAACCAGGACGGCCAGGAATCTACGCCAGGCTCGGCGACCATCGCGCTGCCATACCGCGGCGGTCCAGCCGTCCCCTATCCCTTCGTGGCGCCTTCGAATGAAGAGATCACCGCTGCAAGGACAGTCGAAGAGACTCAGGCAACCGGTTAGTCGGACCGGGCGATTCCGAATCTGGTCGCGCGAATGCAGTAACCGGCGCGCGCACCGTGATGCATCGATGTCAGTCACGCCGGCGATTGTCCGATGCCTTGAGCAAGGCACATATCTACAATGAGATGGAGGAGCGCGTGAACGACATAAACCAGAGATTGGACCGTCTGCCGATTGTCGGGTCCCACAAGTGGGTGATCGGCATTTTCATGTTCGCCTATTTCTTCGAGCTATCTGATCTCAGCACCTTCGCCTATGCCGCTCCCCAGCTCATCAAGAACTGGGGCATTCATCTGCACGCTATCGCGCTTATCACCTCGGCGAGCTTCGGGGGCATGTTTGTGGGCGCGCTGGTGGGCGGAGTGCTTGGCGACCGGTTTGGGCGCAAGACGGTGTTTGTCCTGTCCGTACTCGTCTACACCGTCGCTTCCTTCCTCAACGGGTTTGCCTGGGATATCTGGTCGCTTGCCGCGTTCCGACTGATAACCGGGCTGGGCTTGTCTGCAATGACTGTTGTCGCGAGCACTTATACCATCGAGTTTTTTCCGGCTCAGACGCGTGGGCGAATACTCTCCCTGATCATCGCATTCTCGCTTGTGGGTATCCCGATCACCGCATGGGTTGCCCGTGGACTTGTGACTACCGGCCCGGAGGGCTGGCGTTACATCTTCATCTGGGGCGCACTGGGCATACTGGTCGTGCCAGCAGCAATCGTGAAGTTAAACGAATCACCACGATGGCTTGAGCGCCGGGGCGAGACCGAGCGCGCGCAACGCATCGTGGCGCGATTGGAGACAGCCGCCATCGCACGTCATGGGGAGCTGCCGCCATTTCGGGCGGATCAGCAGCTCTACGTCCCGCCGAAGGTATCTCACGCACAGATCTTCGGCAGCGAGTATCGCCCAAGACTGATCGTCTTCATGCTGACCTCGATCTTTAGTACGCTGGGCTTTTACGGTTTCATTGCATGGGTGCCGTCCCTGCTGGTCGAGCACGGTTTCTCCGTGGTGAAATCCCTCAGCTACTCAAGCCTGATGGCGATCTGCAATCCGCTCGGCGCCCTGATCGCAATGACAATGATCGAAAAGGTAGAACGCAAATACATGATCGCGGGGGCCGCGCTGTTTATTGCGGTGCTGGTGTCGATGTACGGATGGACCACGAATCCTGTCCTGATCGTCGCCTTCGGGGCGGCCGTGATGATCGGGCTGCAAGCCATTACCGTCGCCTTCTGGACGTTTGAGTCCGAGAGCTTTCCGACCGACATCCGCTCCGGAGCCACCGGTCTCATCTACGGCGTCGGGCGCATGGCCAACATCATTGGTCCGTTCATTGTAAGTGGCCTCTACGGTGCGTTCGGCTACTACAGCGTGTTCATGTATATCGTGACCTGCTTTCTGATCGGGGGGGCGATCGTGGCGGTTTTTGGTCCGAAGTCGACCGGGCTCTCGCTGGAAAGCATCGGCGAAGCGCAGACAGGCGCCGCGTCGAAAGCCATGTTGGACATGAAGGCCGTCAAGACCCGTGGTTCCCTGTAAGCGTGATGAGATAAGGAGTGGATGTGAAGATCCTGGTGCCAGTCAAGAGAGTGGTCGACGCAAACGTGAAGGTCAGCGTGAAATCCGATCAATCGGGTGTCGAGCTCGCCAACGTGAAGATGTCGATGAATCCATTCGACGAAATCGCGGTTGAGGAAGCCGTTCGTCTGCGCGAAGCAGGCGTGGCAACCGAAGTGATCGCCGTGTCGGTCGGCGTGGCACAAGCGCAGGAAACGCTGCGCACGGCGCTCGCGATCGGCGCGGACCGCGCAATTCTCGTCGAGTCGAAAGACAGCCCGGAGCCACTTGCAGTCGCGAAGATCCTGAAGGCGTTGGTCGACAAGGAACAGCCTGGGTTGGTCATTCTGGGCAAGCAGGCCATCGACGACGATTCGAACCAGACCGGCCAGATGCTGGCTGCGCTGGCGAATCTGCCGCAAGCAACGTTCGCGTCGAAGGTTGTCGTCGCTGACGGCAAGGCTACGGTGTCGCGCGAAGTCGACGGCGGTGCGGAAACGCTGTCGCTGAGCCTGCCGGGTGTGATCACGACCGACCTGCGCCTGAACGAGCCGCGCTATGTGACGCTGCCGAACATCATGAAGGCGAAGAAGAAGCCGTTGGAAGTCATCAGGCCGGAAGACCTCGGCGTTGATGTGACACCACGCCTGAAGACGCTGAAGGTTGCCGAGCCGCCGAAGCGCTCAGCCGGTGTGAAGGTGCCGGACGTGAAAACGCTGGTCGAGAAGCTTAAGGCCGAAGCCAAGGTGCTTTAAGTAAAACGCGGGGACGGACGAAATGACGAATCTGGTGAATCTTGTAATAGCAGAACACGATAACGCATCGATCAAGGCCGCGACGCTGAACACGATTGCAGCCGCGCAAAAGATCGGTGGTGATATTCACGTGCTGGTGGCAGGTCACAACGCACAAGCGGCGGCTGATGCTGCAGCGAAGATCGCAGGCGTGAGCAAGGTGTTGCTGGCCGACGCGCCGCAACTCGAAGCGGGCATCGCAGAAAACATCGAAGCGACGGTGCTGAACATCGCGAAGGACTATTCGCACATCCTCACGCCGGCGACTGCTTATGGCAAGAACATCGCACCGCGTATCGCCGCGAAGCTGGACGTCGCGCAGATCAGCGACATCACGGCTGTAGACAGCGCTGACACGTTCGAGCGTCCGATCTACGCAGGCAATGCTATTGCAACGGTTCAGTCTCAGGATCCGATCAAGGTCATCACGGTCCGCACGACGGGTTTCGACCCGGTCGCAGCAGAAGGCGGCAGCGCAACGGTCGAGAAGATCGAAGCCGCAGCCGACACGGGTCTCTCGCAGTTCGTGAGCCGTGAAGTGACGAAGCTGGACCGTCCGGAACTGACCTCGGCGAAGATCATCGTCTCGGGTGGCCGCGGTCTGGGCAACGGCGAGAACTACACGAAGGTTCTGGAACCGCTGGCCGACAGGCTGAACGCGGCGCTGGGCGCCTCGCGCGCAGCCGTCGATGCGGGGTTCGTGCCGAACGACTATCAGGTCGGCCAGACCGGCAAGATCGTCGCGCCGCAACTGTACATCGCTGTCGGCATCTCGGGCGCGATCCAGCATCTGGCCGGCATGAAGGACTCGAAGGTGATCGTGGCGATCAACAAGGACCCGGAAGCGCCGATTTTCAGCGTCGCCGATTATGGTCTGGTGGGTGACCTGTTCGCCGTGGTCCCGGAGTTGGTCGCCGACTTGAACCACGCGGGTTGAGTGGCGAATGGTCGAAACGTCGGGGATGACAATGGCGTACGAGATGCAGCGAGCCAGACGTCAGGCAGCCGACGCTGCGAATGCAGAAGATGCTTCCAACTGGCGATGGTTTTCGGAACTCCTCGAGGAAAGGAGGATACGGTGGTGTTTCACTGGAACACGCTGGCTCGTCAGCGTTGACCACAAGCATGTGGCGACCGAACAATCCTTCGACAAAGCCATACGGGCCGCACGGGCGGCATGTGAGTAACAGTGAAAAACGCACCCCCCACAACGAAGCGTCGCGGTCCACCCAGCATGATTACGCACCAATTTCGGCGCCCGCCAATGTCGAGTTGAAGGAAGGCCGCCCATACGACATCACTGAAGATTTTTGCCTCTGGTTGATCAGGTGCCGTTTTGGCCGACCTCTGTCAGCACGCCGGTCCGGGGCAAAAGGGAAGGAGCGGGCGCGGCAAGACGTTCCACATCCGCCGGCGCATAAGCGGTGGCCGACATTCGACAGTCGGCCTTGCAGTACATATTTGTCACAGATGCCGCACCAGGAGCTTCCATGCACAACTCAGTTGGCGAATTTATCGCCCAGCAGGCCCGGCAACATCCCGAGAAGATTGCGGTGATTTTCGAGGAGCAGCGCTGGTCGTTCGCGGACCTGCATCAGCGTTCATCGGCGTTTGCGGGAAGTCTCAAAGGGCTTGGCATTGCCCGCGGTGACTGCGTATCGCTCTATTCTCATAACTGCCCGGAATGGATCATTGCGTATTACGCGGTGGTGAAACTTGGAGCCATCGTCAATCCACTGAATTCGATGCTTACCCCCGACGAAGCCGCTTATGCGATGAACGATTGCAACGCGCGGGCGGTGATAGGATCGTCGGACAGAATCGCGGCGATGGCAGGAGTTCTGCATAAGACGCCGCTGGAATGGCGCATTGGATTCGGCACTGGGCTACCAGATGGTGCGCTGGCGTTCGATGACTTGCTGACGGCTTCCCCATCTGATTCGGATCGCTTCCCCGACCGGTCGATCAGCCTCGACGACCCTTGCAGCATCGGCTATACATCGGGCACGACGGGGCATCCAAAGGGCGCGCTGCTCACCCATCGTGCGATCGTGATGAATACCGCCATGACAGCCGTCATGCACGTACGCACGGCGGCGGACGTCGTCGTCAGCGCACTGCCCTGCACGCATGTGTACGGCAACATCGTCATGCATACCATGATCGCTTACGGCGGAACCCTCGTTCTGCACCGCAGTTTCGATGTCGAAAAAGTGCTGCGAAGTATCGAAGCGCACCGGGCAACCCTGCTCGAAGGCGTGCCGACAATGTACATGTATCTGCTGGATTCGCCGTACCTCGGTAATTTCAATATCTCGACGCTCACGCGCGCGACCGTCGGCGGCCAAACCATGCCGGAAGCGAAGATGCGCGCCGTCGAGGAGGTGTTCGGCTGCCCGCTGCTTGAATTGTGGGGCATGACCGAGCTTGGCGGTCTGGGCGCCACTCATACGCTTTATGGTCCCCGGAAACACGGCTCGATTGGCGTGGCGTTGCCACATCTGCAAATTCGAATTG
Source organism: Burkholderia sp. WP9 (assembly GCF_900104795.1). Classification (NCBI taxonomy): domain Bacteria; kingdom Pseudomonadati; phylum Pseudomonadota; class Betaproteobacteria; order Burkholderiales; family Burkholderiaceae; genus Burkholderia; species Burkholderia sp. WP9. The sequence goes on along the minus strand of NZ_FNTG01000005.1, from coordinate 188,456 downwards.
TCAATAACGACGATGGTGAAACGCAATTGCCTGTCGGGGAGGTAGGCGAATTGCAGCTTCGCGGCCCAGTAACCATGCAGGGATATGTTGGCAATCCGGAAGCTACAGCCGAGACGTTGCTCTCGGGTGGATGGCTGCGCTCGGGAGACCTGGGCCGGATGGATGACGACGGCTTCGTATTTATCGTCGACCGCTCGAAAGACCTGATCATCACCGGCGGGTTCAATATCTATCCGGCAGAACTGGAGCGGGTTATTGCCGAGCATCCGGGCGTCGCGATGGTCGCCGTAGGCCGGATCGCGGATGAAACCAAGGGCGAGCTGGCCAAAGCCTATGTAGTGCCACGAGCAGGAGTTGCACTAACTATCGACGAGCTGGATCGTCACTGTCGTGAACGGCTTGCGGCTTACAAAGTGCCGCGTCTGTACCAGATGGTCGATGATCTGCCCAAGACAAGTACCGGAAAAATTCTTAGGCGAGACCTGCACAAGTTAGATCCGCAATGCGTGCAGCGAACCTCGCAAACCTAGAGCCAGGCAATATTGAACTCAACACTTGAGGAGGATGACATGCGATTCGTGCAGTTTGAAGAAGGCGGCCAGCGCACGCTGGGTTTGGTGAAAGACGGCAAGGTGAAGGTGCTCGGTCCAGCATCGCTCGACGACCTGCTCGCAAGAAACGTCGATCTCGTATCGTATGCAGCCGGCGCTGACCTTAGCGGCGAGCGCGCTGTGGACGAGCTAAAGTTCCTGCCGCCGCTTACGCGCGCCGGCAAGATAATCTGCGTCGGCCTGAACTACAACGCCCACACGCAAGAAAGCAAGTTAGAACAGCCGGACTATCCCACGTTGTTCATGCGTGCGAACACCAGTCTGGTCGCGCACAATGAACCGATTGTGCACCCCCGTGCGTCGAGCGCGCTCGACTTCGAAGGTGAACTGGCGGTTGTGCTGAAAAGCGGTGGCCGGCACATCGAGAAGGCCGACGCGCTCTCGCATGTGGGGGGCTACGCGCTCTTCAATGACGGCTCCGTGCGCGACTATCAGTTCAAGACGCCACAGTGGACCATCGGCAAGAACTTCGACGGCACAGGCGCTTTCGGTCCCGAACTCGTGACTCCGGACGAAGTCCCGCACGGCGCGCGCGGTTTGCAACTGGAGACCCTCCTGAATGGTGAAGTCGTGCAATCGGCGTCCATCGACACGATGGTGTTCGATATCGAGACGCTGATCTCGACCATCAGCGAGGCGATCACACTCGAAGCCGGCGACATCATCGTGACGGGCACGCCATCGGGCGTTGGTTGGGCGCGCGAGCCGAAGCTGCTCATGAAGCCGGGCGATGTGTGCGAAGTAACCGTCGAGGGATTCATGCCGCTGCGTAATCCGATCGTAATGGAAGCAGTGCGCGGCTAGCCTTATGGAGCGCGATGAGAATGGCCGCCGCGAGGCGCCGGCCCACGGATCAGGGAGATCGGTTACCGGCGCCGCGCGGAATCCTCGGATGGGTGGACATTGGCAACGACGTGCGCAACTGCTCTGCCCCGTTAATCCAGCTGGTCGGTCGGCGACGAACCTGGCTTCCGTCGATAAAAGGCCGCGGCTATCAGCCACGCCCCCCCGTCGCGGGGCTCTGCGGCAATCTGGGATCGATCCACTTGTGCGCCTGGATTGTAGGTCGATGAACGGGCCTATGGCGGTGCGAATGTCCAGCGCGAGCTCTGAGAAGATCTGCCGCAGACGGTCTAGCCGATTGGCTTAGATAACAACCATGACCATGGAGATAAAAAAACATGAAAAAATCTGTCATTGTATTAGCACTACTTAGTATATCGACCCGCACTTTTGCTCAGAGTGCTGTCACGCTGTACGGGATCGTTGACGAAGGAGTGAATTACACTTCGAATGCAGGATGGCACAATCTTTACAATTTATCAAGCGGAGTGATGCAGGGTACTCGATGGGGATTGCGTGGGGTCGAGGATCTTGGAGGAGCGATGAAGGCGATATTCCTGTTAGAGAGTGGATTTGACGTGAATACTGGCTCGTTGGGTGTGAAAAATCGCGGGAGTACGCAAGGCCTGTTGTTCGGGAGGCAGGCGTACGTCGGTCTTTCGAACCAGTTCGGTACGTTGACCTTCGGTCGGCAATACGATTCCGTCGTTGACTATGTAGGTCAGTTTGAAGTGGCTGATCAGGGAGGAGGTTACATCGCAGCGCACCCTGGCGATCTCGACAACTTCAACAACACCTACCGAACGAACAATGCGATCAAATTTACCAGCGTCAAGTATGGCGGAATTTCGTTCGGCGGTGTTTATAGTCTGGGCGGCGTTGCTGGCGACGTGTCGCGCAATCAGGTCTGGTCGCTAGGTGCTGGTTACACTGCCGGTGCAGTCTCGGTCGGCGCCGGTTATCTAAATGTCAGGAACGCTAACGTAAGTTTCTTCGGAGACAACGGTGCCAGTACTGCCGTAACGCCCGCCGCAAATTTTATTTCGTCTCCAGTGGTAAGCGGGTTCGCTTCGGCACATACATACCAGGTGATTGCGGCGGGCGGTGCATTTACTGTCGGCTCAGCCACCATTGGCGCTACTTACTCTAACGTGCAGTTCAGAGGGCTTGGCGATGCCGGAACCTCCGGGCCAAATCCGCGAGGGTACTCCGGGAACGCGACGTTTAACAATGCCGAGCTCAACTTCAGGTATCAAATTACCCCAGCGTTACTTGTGGACACTGGAGTCAATTACACCAAGGGTAACGACGTGACCGTCCCTGGAGGCGTCAACGGGGGTGCTAAATACTACCAGGGTTCACTTGGGGTCGACTACTTCTTGTCGAAACGCACAGACGTCTACGTCATTGGCGTGTACCAAAAGGCCTCAGGTACGGATTCGACGGGTGCAACCGCTGTCGCGTCTATCAATGGGCTAACGCCTTCAACGAGTGACCGACAGGCTGCCGTTCGTATCGGGATCCGTCACAAGTTCTAGGCATCGCTGGGATGATCCAAGAGGAGGCGCCGGTGCGGTGACAACTCACAAAGTCGAGATGACTGTCATCGTCGCCAATCACCCGTTCGTCGGTGTCGAGAGAAACGATCGGGAAAAAACTGACATGCGCTGCGGACTTCGCACGCAGCTCGTTCGGTAGTCGGGTCGACGACTTGATCCCGAATGGTGTCACCAACGCATGCCGGCATGTTTGCAACACGCGAAACCACGGCGAAGGGGCACTGAGCGCCGCGCGTGCCACCACCAATTCAATGTCAAATGATGCGTCCGGCGGCAGTGTGATCGAAAACGCATCCGCGAGATGAGCGCTGTAACAAATATCGGCGACTCTGCCTCCCGGCGGTAGCGGGACGTAGCGGACGCCACCTTGTCATGCCCCATGGATCCAGTTGCGTTGACGGATTCCCCGGCCGGACGTTTCCGTGAGCGATGCTTCGATGCCGCAGCCGGAAATCTCTTACTTGAAGAAACTCCCGGAGGTTTGAGCGATCTGGTCAATGAGCCGATGCTGCCGAACAGCGTCCTTAAAGCTCGTGGCGTCGGCGGAGCCGGTTTCCTTATCGCGGGCATACGCGGCATAGAGGTACGCCACGTCCTGGGCGCTCGCATCGAGGTGCGAAACCGGCAGCGACGCATATGTGGCAGGGATAGGCAAAGCGACAAAGGTATCAGTGCCCTTATTCATGCCCGCAATAGCGTTGTCCTCGGTATTCTGGAAGCCACGTGCGTTGGTGATCCGCAGAGCACCTGCGGTACCAGTAACGTCGATCTGAAGCCCCGTACGATGCACTTGGGCGCCTTCAAGTTGAACGGAAAAAAGTCCCCCGCCTGACAACGTCCCAATCACCATGACTTCATTCGGACTTGTATACGCGATCTTTTCGCCGGTCTCTGCGATGGTGGTCACCGGGAATTGGTTTGTCATGACGGCCGTCAGCTTTGCGGGAAAGCCGACTCCGTGGAAAAGCATGTCCTGAAAATGACCGCCGTAAATCGAGAGCACGTCGGTGAAGTTGGCAGCGTCGAGAGCCCACTTTGCGAATTCCGGCATGACTTCACCGAAGGCGTCCACGCCGACCGACATGCGGACGGCTCTGATTTTCCCTACATACCCCTGTTGGACCAGATCACGCCAGTACCTGGAGCTTGGCGAGAACCTGCGCTGAAGTCCGACGACGTGCTTGACGCCCTTCGCCTCGGCCATGGCAAGGATCTTCTCGGACTCTGCTGTGGTGGTGGAGAGTGGCCACTCTGTGTAGACATCCTTGCCGGCGGCGATCGCCGCTTCGGTGAGGCGACCGTGCTCGGGGCTCGGAGCCAGGACCACGACGAGGTCGACACCCGGGTGAGCCACTAGCTCGTCGGCGTTATCGAACGCATGTTCGATGTTGAATTCGTCCGCATACTTTTGCACCTTTTCCTTGTTGCGGCCTGCCAGCGCAACGACCTTGAAGCTGTCCAGTGCCTGGAGTGCGGGAATATGTCCGTACCTCGCCCAGCCGCCGGAGCCGATGATTCCGACGCGAATTTTGCTTCCCATGGTGATTCCTTTTGCTGAATTCGTGAATGGATTGGATGCGTCGCGACCGCTCAATGAGCGAGTAAGTGCGCCAGCGAGTGGAACACTCCAGCAAATCGCTATGGGCGTCCATCCGGGCAATACTAGACCGATTGACTCATCTGATTAAGATAGACGACGATCATGGCATCAGTGACAATTTGTCCTGAATAGAGGTGATCGAATGGACAAGTTGAGTGGGCTGGAAGTGTTCGTGCAAACAGCTGAGAGGGAGAGTTTCGTGGCCGCAGGCCGCGCGTTAGGGATCTCGGCGTCCGCGGTGAGCAAGAGCATTTCCCGCCTTGAGGATCGTGTGGCCGTACGGCTGTTCCAGCGCAGTACGCGGTCGGTTCGGCTGACCTCGGAGGGTCGGGTCTTCCTGGAGCGGTGCCGCCGCATCATGGGAGAAGTCGAGGCGGCCGAAAACGAACTATCAGCGATGAACCAGCAGCCCCGGGGGCGCCTGAAAGTTGGGCTCCCGCTCGCAGCCGGACTTCCGCTGCCCGTGATCTCGGACTTCATGGAACGCTATCCGGAGATCGAGTTGGACCTCGACTTCACCGACCGCGTCGCGGACGTCATCCACGAGGGTCTGGATGTTGTCATTCGGGGCGGCGAGTTGAGCGACTCACGCCTGGTGTCGAAACGGCTGGGGACCTACCGGGTGTGCCTCGTGGCAACACCGGGCTATCTCGGCACACGGGGAACTCCGGCTAAACCGAGCGACCTGGTGAATCACGCTTGTCTCCACTATCGGTACCCGACATCTGGCAAGCTGGAGGAATGGCCCATGCGGCAGTCGCGCTCCGGGGGCACCGCTGTGGCGCTACCCATGACGATGGTCGCCAGCAGCTTGATCGCATTGCTTCACCTGGTGCAGGACGGCCGCGGTATCGCTTGCGTGCCTGACTTCGCCGTCAAGGATGCCTTGGCCAAGGGACGCCTTAAATCGGTGCTGGACCCGTACATGACCCGTTCGGTTATCTTTCACATCCTGTGGCCCAGCAGCAAGCGCATGACCCCAAAGGTGAGAGCGTTCGTAGACTTCGTAGTCGAAAGGTTTGGGGTGGAGCTCTTGACAAGTGCAGTGGGACTGAGGCGGGACTAATGCGTGCGTCTGGCGCATGCAATGATTGTTGCCAATACGCCGTCGGTGGCAGTTGACTTGTCAGTGCGCATGCGCGAGTCCTTTGCCCAGCAGGCGTGTCTGTCATTCAATGCCCTATGTCCCCGGCGAGTTGACAGTTCGAGTGGCGGACAGTTGACATCTTCAACGCGTTCTATGACTTTCGAAGGAACTTGCGCTTGAAAGCCGCAAAGGTGCACTGAGAGAGAAGTGAGCCCGACCTTTTCGGTCGTCTGAGACGGCACGTCGCGCCCTGCACGACGTCGGCAAGGCCTGCTATCAGCGTCACTGCTAACAATCGCCTGTGGCTTGGTCCGGTTCATGCGCAAGCTGCTGTTTCCGGTCGCGGCGACCTTCACGGACAGTAGTGGGGAGGGCTACCAGTCGATGCGATGCTTTTCCTCGGTTTCGCGGTGACGCTGTTCGTCGGGTGTGTGCAGATAGGGGTTGGTGCTCGTTAGCGATGCGTGACGCAGGTTGTCGCGCACGGTACGCAGATCGGCACCACCGTCGGCCATGTGCGAACCCGCGGTGTGGCGCAGCCAGTGGGCGGAGGCCTGTTCGAGCAGATCCGCCTGTCCCGCCCGGCCGTCGCCGCGCAGCCGGAGCCTTTCGGCCGCGCCGGCAAAAATCTCCTTGACGATGGTGTGCAGCGCCGCGCGCGTCAGCGGCTTCACGGATTTGCCCAGAGGCAGCACGAGTGGCGTGTCCTCGTGCCGCGAGGGCAGGGCGGACAGGCCGCGCTCGCGCCGGTAGCGCCCGAGTTCCACCATCATTTCGGCCGAGGCCGGCACCAGCCCTTCCTTGTCGCCCTTGCCCAGGACTTCCAGCCACCAGCGCTCGTGACCGTCCGCATCGCGTCGGCAGAAGAAGCATCCCATCGTGTTGCCGCCGACCTCCGAGATCCGGAGGCCGCCAAGATAGAACAGTGTAAACAGCCACCGTGCGCGCAGGTAGCGCTCGCGCTCGCGCGAGGTGTCCTTCGGCAGGCTGTCGATATGGGCCTTCACTTCCTGCCACAGCTCGCGGTCGAGATAGCGCGTGATCCGGGGCTTTGAACGGCGGGCGCGCTGGCGCGACAGCGACAGGGGATTGCCGGCCAGATAGCCGGCTTCGACGAGCCACGCGAACAGCGCGTTGATGATGACCATTGCCTGATATTGACTGCTCGGCCCGAGTGTCCCGTAGAACGGTCGCCAGCGCGGATCATGACGCGGGTATTTCCGCCCGCCGTCGGCGACCCAGCGAGCGTGCGGCTGCGGGTCCTGCAGGAATTGCCGGAACTGTTGCAGGTCTTCGTGCGTGAGCGACGACAGCGGTTTGCCCAGCTGCACGATCGCCCACAGCAGCAACCGCTCGGCTTCCTTGCGGTAGTTCTCGAACGTGGTCTTTTTGTCGGCGACCCGCGCAAGCCACGCACGTACTGCGGCGAGGTCGTCACGGGCAGTGATCTGCGCGTGACCGCGTGCGCGGTTGGTCCCGTCGCGGCCGTCGAGGTCAGCGGTCAGTTCCAGCGCGTCGAGCGGGCGGGGGGCGATGAGTGCGGTTTTCACAGGCAGTGGACCGATGGCAGGTGGGGTTCGGGGTGTCACGCGGTGGCTGTCGCATCACTGAGCATGAATCTCAACATTATAGGATTAATGTCAAAATTAAAGGAAGAGGGCATTAGGAATATTACGGTTTACGTAGTAATATACGAGGAAATTTCACGGTGAAAATCCTCATGAGCGATGTCCTGTCCCCCGACGCAGCGCTGGCCACCGAGATCGAGCGCCTCAAGGTGGCGTTTCCGAAGACGCGTGAGCTGTACCGCGAGGTCTGTGCGCTGATGTTCTTCAGGTTCGGCATCACGCCGACCGCGAACCGGCTCTACCAGCTGGTGAAGCGCGGCAGCATGGGCACACCGACGCAGGTGCTGGGCGAGTTCTGGACGGAACTGCGCGAGAAGAGCCGGGTACGCATCGAACATCCCGATCTGCCGGCCGATCTCGGTGCGGCCGCCGGGGAACTGGTTGCCACCCTCTGGTCGCGCGCCACCGCATCCGCCGAAGCTGCGCTCGACGCGCTGCGCGCCGAACTCGAGGCGCAGCGGATCGAGGCGCAGCAGTCGGTCGTTGCCGCCCGCGATGAGCTGGGACGCACCGAGAGCGCGCTCGAGCAGCGCACCGCCGCGCTGCTGGCCGCGCAGGATGAGATCCGCGAACTAGACAAGGCGCAGGCGGAAGGCCACGCGCAGCGGCAAGCGCTGGAGGCGGAGCTGGCGCGGATTAGGACGGCGCTGGCCGCGCGCGACCGCGAGCTGGCGGAGGTCAGGGAAGGGTTTTCGCGCGATCTGGAAAAACAGCGGGAAACTGCTGAGCGCGCGGAGAATCGGCTCCGCGCTTCTGAAAAGCGCGCGTTGCTCGAGATCGACCGCGAGCGCAGTACCGCAACGAAGCTGCAGAAGGAGCTCGACGAGGCCGCACGTCGCGCGGACCGGAAGGACGCCGACCACCGTCGTGCATTGGAAACCCTGCAGATGCAGCTGGGCGATGCACGTCATCAGGCGGGCGTGCTGCAGGGGCGGCTGGATGCCGTTCAGGCGGAAAATGTGCGGCTGCAGGCGGAGATGATGACGCTGCGGGAAGCGGAAACGCGTGCACGGGAAACGCGGGCGTCGTCGGCATCGGCTGGGGTCCGGACGGCACCACGGCCGACCCGTTCGTCCCGTGCCTTGCCGATTGCCAAACCAGCAACGCGTCGCAAGAAAACGGTATAAAGACAGGGTAATTCGCCACCAGGGAAATGGACTGCATGGCTGATCTCTACCTGCTCGCCGGACTGACGCTGCCGCAGGGTGTCGCGCATGAGTCCCTGCCCGGGGCCGTGACGCGCTTCATGTCGGATTGCTGGCACGGCATGAGTCGCACGCAGATGATCGCCCGCGCGAAACGTCGGGGGCTACGCCTGTCGTTCCGCGCAACGGCACGGTGTCGGTCCGGCGACACCGGCGTATTCGAATTGCGCTTTAACGATGGGGCAGTTGAATGCCTGATGCTGGCACGGCTGCAGCGGGTAGGAAGCAGGCGCGGTAAACGCCGGCAGACCGGCCGGAATGATGTTTCCCGGCCCCCGCCACGCGATCCCCGGCAGACCCGATTGTTCTGACGCGACCGTGCCGGTTGCCGCGCAGTGCGCTGCTCGCTATGCTCGCAGGCTTCAACGGATCAGGAGTCAGCAGTGCGGCGCGTGACGGTCAGGAAATCATCGGTGCATGGACGAGGTGTCTTCGCGCTGCGCGCGATTCCCGCCGGCCAGCGGATCCTCGAATATCGCGGCGAGGTGACCTCGTGGCGACGGGCCTCTGCCCGGTTCCGCCGCTCCGGCATGCCCGGCCATACGTTCATTTTCGGGCTGCATGACGGGCGCGTGATCGACGGCAGCGTCGGCGGCAACAGCGCGCGCTGGCTGAATCACTCCTGCCAGCCGAACTGCGAGGCGATCGAGGACGGGCGGGGGCGGGTTTTCATCGAGACACTCAGGGATGTGATACCGGGCGACGAGCTTTTTATCGCCTATGGACTCACGATCGATGAGGCGATTACTCCCGAATTGGCCGCCGACTTTGCTTGTCGCTGTGGGAAGAGGCGGTGCACCGGTTCGATGCTGGCCTCGGCAAGCGGTTAACATGCGCCGGCCCGTCGACCGCAGCCGGGCGCTGGTCGCACCGCCGGTCCTGCTACATATGCATCGGAGGGTGTTCCTGCTGGTGGCGGACCGTTGCGTGGCCGTCGTCCGGCGGCTGAGCGAGCTCTGCGCCTCGCTGCTGGCGATGGCTGGCGACGTACACCGGAAACGTGTCGTCGCAGTTGCGCAGGAAAGGGTCGGGAGGTTGGCGATGTCGGGCTAAGGCCCGGGACGATTTCGGGTCGATGGCGTGCCAACATGGATTTTCATCGATCGACCGAGTGCAGACAGCGCAACACGATGATAGCCAATGTCCATTTGAACTCGTTAACGCTGAAACTACCTGATGACAGTACCAATGACTGATATCGCAATAAGCAGCGCCGAATACAGCGGCATACACGGCGACATCGTGGCGCTTCTGGAACACGGTCGTCGTGCTGCGGCCCGAAGTGTCAACGCGCTGATGACGGCTACCTACTGGGAGATTGGTCGTCGTATTGTCGAATTCAGTCAGGGCGGGGAGGGACGTGCGGTCTACGGTCAGACCCTTTTAGAGCGGTTGTCGGCCGACCTGACTGCCCGCTTCGGGCGCGGGTTTGGGGTTGACAATCTGGAGTTGATGAGGATGTACTACCAGACCTACCCGCCAGCCGCGATTTCCGAATCACTGATTCGGAAATCTACGCCCGCAGGCCAGCCAGGAATTTCCGAACCGGCGATTCGGAAATTCGATTTTGACCAGCTCGGGAACACATTTCAGCTGTCCTGGACGCACTACATCCACCTCATGCGGCGAACCCGGTCAGTTGAAGAAAGAGCGTTTTACGAAGCCGAAGCACTTCGTGGCGGATGGAGCGTGCGACAACTGGATCGGCAGATCAGCAGCCAGTTTCACACGCGTGCGATGCTGTCGAAAAACAGGCCTGCCATGCTGCAGAAGTCAGGCAAGGCGCAACCGGGCGACCTTGTGACCGCAGAGGAGGCAATCAAGGATCCTTATGTCCTTGAGTTCCTGGATCTCAAGGACGAATATTCAGAAAATCAACTCGAGGAGGCATTGGTCCATCGCCTCGAAGACTTTCTTCTTGAGTTGGGTGGCGATTTTACGTTCGTCGGCCGCCAGCGCCGCCTTCGGATCGGTGAAAGCTGGTTTCGTGTAGATCTTCTGTTTTTTCATCGGCGTCTGCGATGCCTTGTTATCGTCGATCTCAAGCTCACCGAGCTCAATCACGCCGATGTGGGGCAGATGCACATGTACTGTAATTACTACGCACGTGAGCATTGGACGCTGCCGGGAGAGAACCCACCCGTTGGCCTGATCCTGTGTGCGCGGACGAACGCCGCGGTGGCGCGTTATGCATTGGAAGGGCGTTGTCACATTAAAGTGATCGCGGCGCAGAAGTGCGATGAATGGAGCTTTCCTTAGAGGCAGGACGGATTTTGGGTAAGCTCGGTGAAACGACGCCACGCGTCAAAATTTCGAGTGAGTTGTTTGCGGTAGAGAGACGCGCGGAGCAAATGTCGCTTGAGCGCAAAGTGCTGCCGGATCGGTCCGAAGTTCGCGAGAAACGCCTGGGTGCGCTTGGGGTCGCGAAACCCGCGAAAGCGCCTCTCACGTTCACGCGTAGGTTGATGGCTATTTTCGGCCCGATTGTTCACGCGGGCAGCAGCCTTGACGAACACGTGTTTGACATTTGCCAGCTCCGGGATACGGGACTTCGCGGCCGGATAACTGCGCAGCTGGTCGGTGACAATCTTGCGCGGCGTCGGGCACGAACGAAGCACGCGCCTGAAGAATCGTTCGGCTGCGGACGTGTCGCGCCGCTTCTGCAGCAGGATATCGAGTTCGGCGCCGTGCTCGTCAACGGCTCGCCACAGCACAGAAGGTTCACCGCGCAGCATCACGAACAACTCGTCGAGATGCCAGGTACTGCCCGGTTTGCGCCGGGCTGCCTTGACGCGATGCGCGAACCCTGTGCCGAATTTATCGCACCAGCGGCGCACGGATTCGTAACTCACCACGACGCCACGCTCGAACAGCAACTCTTCGATGTCGCGCAAGCTCAACTGAAATCGAAAGTACCAACGAACGGCACAACTGATCACCACCGCTGGGAAGCGATGCCCGTGATAGAGAGATTTCGTCTTTTTCATCTCCCAATTTTACGCGACCACCTCGGCAACGTGACAAAGCCCAGGTCAGGGTGTCTGTTGACCGGTCAGTGCCGGGTCGACCTTCTATCCGTGCCGGCCTGACAGGCCGGCCACCTCATGCCGCATGCGCGAAGCGCTGGAGCTACCCTGTTACCGACGCGCCTCATCTAGGGAAACGGCCACCCGCAATGGGTAGCCCGAGCGTGTTCCGTGCGCGTTGATCTTTACATGCTGTTGCTGCATCCGATGTCATTCAGTGATTCAGGCCGTCAAGGTGTTGACGTCGCGCGGTTTGAGTAACGCACCGGCGGGGATCTCGCCGTGCTCGAGATAACGACACAGGGCGATCGCCAGACGGCGTGCGAGCGCGACGCATACCGATGCGCCGCATCCGCTTGCCGGTACCGGCAAAGCGCTCGTTGAACCAGTGGCTGAGCTGGCTGCCGGGCTGCAGGCGCAACCAGCTCCAGGCGAGCTCGACCATCAGCCAGCGACATCGCCGTTGCCCGCCTTGCTGATACCGAGTTCAACCTCGCTGGTGCCGCTGGCATACGGCGTGGGCGTCAGCCCCAAACAGCCGGCCACTTCCCGGCGGTTGCGAAACTGCCGCCAGGCGAACGGTTCCCTGACGAGCGTCTACGCGCTGCCTGCACCGATGCCGGTAAGCTGTGCGAGCAACGCCATGCCGGGATGTCCGCCGCTGCGCACCTGCCGCTCCTGCGGCACTTCGAGCAGCCGGATCTGCTGGCGCACCAGCGCGAGCCGCTCACATTCGCGGTCAATCTCGGCGCGCAGACCGGGCGCCAGCAACTCGCGCTGTCGGGTCCACCAGTGCGTCCAGATGCGGCCGCCGACAGAGCGGACCCGAAGGTTGTGCAGTACCAGCAGGGAGCGGATCCGGTTGGTGTGCGCGGTCTGCTCTTTGCGCAGGCGCTCGAGCTCGCGGTGCAGGCGCCGGTCGTCCTCCTGCTCGGGCGTGGGAATGCGTGCCACCGCCCACACACGCCGCTCGCCCGCGTAATAGCGCATGAGCATCGACAGCAGCTTGTCGCTGTCAAGCCGGTCTGTCTTGGCGCGACGGGCACGGCGGTTCACCTTGATGCTGGCCGAATCCACCACGAGATTGACGATGCCCTGTTCAGCCAGCCAGCGGTGCAGCCAGAAACCGTCGCGGCCTGCTTCATAACAGCTGTAGACGAGTGCGTCGGCGCCGAGATGGCAACGCGCCCTGGCGTTTGTTGGCGATGGCAGTGAGAACCGCCGTGGCATCGCCCTCGCCGACCGTACAGCGGCTGGGCGCGCGCCGGCCATTACCTAGTGAGAGCTTCCAGTTCTTCTCGCCCAGTTCAAAAGCCATGTACAGGTACCCACCTGCCGTCGTATTCTGCCCACGGAGGGCTGTGTCAGGCTTAACCATTTGCGTGCTCCTTTGGAGAACACGAGTGTGCAACTCCCGTTTTACTCCAGTCGGGCTTTCTGTCGCTGCCCTCCCACATAGCATCTAGGGGCTCGAAAACGATGAACTATGTAATCGGCATATAGATTGAGTGGGATGCTCAAATTCGATGACCTGAGCGATTTCCTCGGCTATTATTTTCGACTTATGAGACGGGTCTTGCCATGCCAAACGCATATAGATCTATCTCCAAGGTGATATGGCGCAGCGGCCTGCACCTGTTGCGTATTGATCAAAGTCCATACTGCGACATGCAACGCGGGTTTTGGAAGAAGGTGCGGTGCGTAGCAGCCTAGTCTATCCAGACAGACGCGTCGCGAGTGGATTTCGCAATTTTGGAACCTATCGTTTCAGGAGTCCGTGCCATGGCTGACCCGATCAGTGCTGAAGAACGGCGCAATTGCTGGCGTATCATGTCTGTCCTGTTTGCGAACAGGGAGGTCGACTACAATGAGGTCGCGCAACGGCTTACCCAACACTGCCCGAATATGACGATCGTCTCGTTCAAACAGTCACTATTCGACGAGGTCGTGCCTGCTGTTAGTGCCGCAGCAATGATTCCCGCGTTCCCTCTATGGATTCAATTGACTCCCGATGAGGTCAGCGAGCTCGTGGGCGACATGCTGGCGCGCAGGAATGCGTCGCTGCGTTGTATTCTTGGCGACAATTTCTGGCGTTTGTCGAGCAGGAGTCTGGCTCGCAACAAATGGCAGGGGTTGGAAAAGGAGCTACACCGATTCAAGCCTCGCCTCTCAATGCTTCGAGAATCGCCATCCTCGCTGCCAGCGCGGCCCTGACCCTACTCGCAGACACAGGCGCGCTAGGCTCCGACGTTATTTCAGCATCTGGAAACTCCGATTTTCCTGAGGCCGCCCGCGGTGATGGCTTCAAGATGGCCGCTGTCCGTTCGGCGAACGCGTAGTATCGACCCACAGCGGCCGACCGTCCTATATTGCTCGGGAGGTCGCGTCCAAGTTCACAAACGGTCATTCACGACCGCACTGATGACATCGCTAACGCAGCCGCCGAGGGGCTGCGTGTTGACCGCTAGCGCGATCCGCTTCCTGCGTCGTGAAACGACGAAGCTCCAGCCGCCCCGAACCGTGTCTCGGCGTAAGGTTCGATGCGCGCTGCCGATACCGGCTTGCCAATGAAATATCCCTGCACGGCATCGCAACCGAGTTCTTTGACGAGGACGAATTGCGTTTCGGTCTCGATGCCTTCCGCGATCGTTCTCATGCCCAGCGCGCGCGAGCGCCACCATCGCTTCGACCATCGCGCGTGGCCGGTGACAGGTCTCCTTAACTGTGAGCTCCTGCACGAACGACTTGTCGATCTTGATGCGATCGACAGGCAGCCGTGTGAGGTAAGCGAGGCTGGAGTAGCCGGTGCCGAAATCGTCGAGCGAGACGGTCACGCCGAGCCTTCGTACAGCTGAAAGCGCGCGCGACGCAGCGGCGAAGTCGCTCATGACGACAGTCTCCGTCACCTCGATGTCGAGTGCGGAAGCGCATACGCCGGCCGCCTCGGCTGCCTCCGAAACCAGTGCGGCGAGATCGCAGTTCTGGATCGTCGTGGCCGAGAGATTGACGGCGACCTTGAACGGCATGCGGCTCGCCGCCTGCCATTTCGCCGCCTGGCGGAACGCAAGGCGAATCAGCCAGTCGCCCGTCGCCTCGTAGGCCGGCGATTCAAGCAGCACGTCGAGGAAGTCGGCCGGCGTGAGCAGCCCCAGTTGCGGATGGTTCCATCGCAGAAGCGCCTCGGCTCCGTAGACGCGGCCAGTATGCAGGTCCAGTTGTGGCTGGTAGTGCAGTTCGAACTGGCGCGCGGCGCTCGCACTCTCCAGATCCGCGCGTAGCCGCCGGCGATGCGAGAGGCGCTGCCCATCCTCCTTGCCAAACGACCACACCTGCGAACCGCCCGCGCGCTTCGCGTGATACATCGCGATGTCCGCATTACGCAGCAGCTCGCCCGCATTCGATGCCGAGATGGGGTAGCGCGCCACGCCGATGCTCGCGCCCACCGAGGCCCGCACGCACGGCGTCTGAATTGGTTCGCGCATGCGTATTGTGACGTCGCGCGCGACGCGCGCGGCCTCGCCCTCGGGGGCGTCGACGAGGGAAATTACGAATTCGTCACCGCCGATGCGCGAAACATGGGCGCCTTCGGTAAACATGTCGGAAAGACGCTCGCCGATGGCATGCAGCACTTCATTGCCCGCCGCGTGGCCAAACGAGTCGTTGATATCCTTGAAGCGGTCAAGGTCGATGAAGAGCAGATCGACGGAAGCGGCCGCGCCTTCGTCGACGAGACTGTTCAGGCGCAGCAGCAGTTCCCGGCGGTTGATGAGGCCGGTCAGTTCATCATGCGTGGCCTGGCGCGACAAACGTTCGGAGATCGCGCGCGCTTCGGTGACATCGCGAACCAGCACGACGATACCGTCGTCGCATGGGAACGCCCGCACTTCAAACCAGCTACCCAGCGGCGCGTAGAAGTCGGTTGCGGTGCTGGGCATACCGGTCTCGACCGCCTGCCGATAGGCTGCTTCGTAGCTCGACCCGATGAGATCCGGGTATTCGGCCCAGATCTCGCGACCCAGCAGGTCCTCGGGCCGACGCTTCAGCAGTCGCGCAGCGGTCCGGTTGATGTTCCGAAACTTCCACTCGCGGTCGAGCGCCAGGACGCCGTCCGTGATGTGATCGAGTATTTGGAAACTTTCCACGTCCTTGCCCGTTTCTTGATCGACCGGTGCACCAGTCCCGAAATGTCTTTGATCGCTAATAGTGCGTATCGTAGGAGGAAATTGGCATTTTTGGGAACCGAAAGCTTTTCTGCACTGGCGCCCCGTGGTAGCTGATCGGCACGGTCAGGTCACGTGTGCCGTTCTGGGTATGGCCACTTCCAGCAGGGGACCGGACGCGTCAATGTCCGACCTCCGGCGCCATCGAACAACGCTTAACGATAGCCGTCTGATGCGATCGGCATAACTCGACCCACTCCCGCGGCCTGACGACCAGCGCTCACCAGCCCGGACCTTAACCGCAAAGCAGACGTCTGGCAAGATGTTACAAGGCATCCACGCTTCCACCATGGCCAAAAATGAGAGCACAGTCGCGACCAGGATTAACCGATCAGCCTCGGCGCCGTGTAGGCAGGTCTGCCGCCACGGCGCGATTTGCGATCTTCAGGATGTATCCGCGAGTGTAGTCGACGCCGACCCGCTGATGAATTACGGAGCGCAAGTGCGCGTTTGTCCAATAATCGGCGGCTATGCCGTGTGCCCGCGGCGATTCCTTTAGTGTAGCGGCGACCCATGCCACTACTTCGTCGTTGATAGTCAGCCGCTTCTTCTCCGTGCGCCCCTTCGGCGGCCGGATCCTATGCTCCAGACCGAGTTTTCCGACGACCGTTCTGACGTCGCCATGTGAGTGGTAAATGCCGAACCTTTGCCTGATCAGCTTCTACACGTCCCCCGTCCTCCACACTTCCGTCTCGTAACCGTGTGCGGTTGGATTGTCTCCCAGTCGGCCGCGTAACCAGTCCGGCTCCCGGGCCGAAAGAGCTGGCTTACACCCGGATGGCTTCACTGTTCGATGGCGTCGAGCTGACCGGCCCTCACCAGGGATCTGTATTTTCGAATTGTTGGGACGCCGATGTTGAGCGTTTTCGCTACGAGTTCAACACTATCTCCGTTCATCAGCATCTTCGCAGCGAGCGCCCAGCGGGAAGCCCAGACACCGGTCTGCGACCTCTGCGAAGTGTTGCGGGACGATTTGCTTGTCGGCGAGTAGCCGAGCCGGTACGCGAGGCCATAACTTCGGACAAGATGACCAACATGCACCGCCGAAAACCGGACGCCGAGGCGCTGAAAGATCATCTCGCGTAGCTGGCTTATGGTCCAGGTCGGGCCCGGATAGCCGTGAAGGCCGGGGGAGTGTTTGATAGCGGGCCAAAAACTGGGCCAAACCCCACCGATCGCGCACGACCAGGATCTAAACACCACGTCCTCGTAGACGCGAACGGCGTTCCTGTCAGCGTCATCCTGACCGGCGCGAATCGCAACGATGTCACGCAACTGCTGCCGCTGGTCGACGCCATCCCGCCGATTCGAGGCGTGCGCGGCCGACCGCTTCGCAAGCCCAAGGTCATCTACGCCGACCGCGGCTACGACTCCGACTCGCATCGCCGCCGACTTCGCGAGCGTGGCATTAGACCGGTCATTGCCAGGCGCCGCACCGAACACGGCAGCGGCCTCGGCAAATTCCGTTGGGTTGTCGAACGGACTCATTCGTGGCTCCATGGTTTCCGTCGTCTTCGCATTCGCTTCGAACGCCGATCTGACATTCACGAAGCATTCCTCAAACTAGCCTGCTCACTCGTCTGCTGGAACATCTTCAGCCGAACAAAGCGGCCTTTTTGAACTGGCCTTTTAAGCAAATCACTGCCCTACACTAGATTTTTGCGGCCATTCGAATGCGCACACGGACCGCCGATTACTTTTGGCACTCCTCCGTCGTCGGTTTTTCAATAGACAAATACCGACTCGAAACATACGCATGACGGTTTTGTCGCAGTAAGGCTCGCGGACGCAAGATGATCGATATGAGAAGTACTGCTTACGTTGCCAGTCCGTAGAATTGATCGGCGGCGGACGAATGGATTCCGCGAGCGCACTTCATCTGTCCTTTGGCGATCATATGCATGACTTCGATGCCGCCAAGAAGAATCCGGGCGCAGCGAAAAGTCTTGAACCCCAGCATGGGTCGGGTGCGCCGCTTGATTGCCCGATGGTCCTGCTCGACGCGGTTGTTGAGATATTTGGACTGGCGGATCTTGATAGGCGTCTCACGATCAGCATTGATGGCTTCGAGCGCGGCGAGATTGGCACCGCTTTTGTCGATGGTCACCGTCTCGGGGACGCCGTTCTGAGCGATCGATTTCTCAAAGTAACGCCGGGCTGCAGTCTGGTCCCGATGGGCGCGCAGCAGGAAGTCGATGGTGTTGCCGTCCTTGTCGACGGCCCGGTAGAGATATTTCCAGTCGCCCTTGACGCGGATGTATGTCTCATCCATTCGCCAGCTCTTTCCAACTGGCAGCTTGCGACGGCGAAACGCTTTCTCCAGTACCGGCAATAGCTTGAGCGCCTAGCGATGGACGGTCGAATGATCGACCGACGTCCCACGTTCGGCCATCATTTCTTCAAGATAACGCAGACTCAGCGGATAGGCGACGTACCAGCGCACGCACGTCAGAATCACCTCCAACGGATAGTGCAAGCGTTTCAATACCGTGGCCAGCGCCGGGTTTAGCGTCTTCACCGATTCTCTCATCAGCGACTTTGTATCGCCGGAATTCTACCGTCCATCTCTTACTGCGACATAACCATGTTGCCCGCTATGCGCCGCCCGCGTGGCACAGTTCAGGCAGTGTGATCGACACCTCGTACGAATCCCTGGACCGTATGGCTCGTGCGGTCGACGCTCCGGCATTGAACGAGCGAGATGTCGTTGATCGACTTCAGATTGTCGAAGAACCGGTGCTGCTGAGCCCGCCTCCCGATGAGTGGGGAGCGACGGCGCCGGAGCCGATAACCGTCGCCGGACGCGACGTCTGGCTGGTCCATCCCTGGAGCCTGGGCGAGTTGCCGGCCGATCTGCCGGCTGATACCGTGGTGATTGGCTTGTTGCTGTCAGACTTCCATCGGGTATGGCCCTGGAGCGAAAGGCGCTGGCGCTTCGTAGGCTCGCGCTTGCGCGAGATCACGGACATTTGTTGGTACGGTGATTCGGTTTCCATCGGCGAGGTTTTAGCGAGCGCCCGTCGGATCCGCAGCGTGGCCAATCCCCATCTGGCGCCCTACCTGGAGCAGTGGTCGGAATGCGCTCCCGCGCCACTACTGTTTCCTGCGATCGATAAGCTGCATCCTTCCTTCTCGAAGTGGTGGGCTCGGGCTTCACGCGACTTTCGTACCACAGCCGACTTGCTGGCGGTCAACTCGGTGCTGCCATAATCCGTTAGGGGCAGTTAGGGCCGAGCCGATCATGCCGTTGAGTTAATGAACATCTGGGCAAACAGCAATGGGGCGCGGGTCGACTGGCTGGACCGGTTGCATATTGGCGCGCAATCGGAAAAGGTAGCAACGGGTTTTGCCGGGTTGCCGGGGTTTGCGGATTCCGATCACTTGCGCAACTATCCACGGATGGTTGGCGGATGGATTACCGGTTGCCGCGCGTTCTTACGATCTATAGAGCTTGTAAAAACGAGTCGAAGGCGGGGCGTTGAAAGACCGCGATGTCATAACAATCTTTGATTTGCGCATGACGATGGGCGAACAGTCAGACAATCTTTCTCTTCCGGAACGAAGGGCTCTTGCACGCGAACTCCTGCTGAGCGGCGAAGGGATTAGTGAAGTATCAAGGAAGGCTCGGTTGAGCCTTCCAACCGTGAGGAAATACAAAAATCTGATCGAGACAGGCGGTCCCGAGGCCCTGACTCGCCTTCACGTCAACGGCGGCGTGCCGCGACTGGATGAGGCTGCGCAGAGCTGGCTCGTCAGCGCTATAAAACACTCACCCGGTCTTCACGGCTATCCGGGCCCGAGCTGGACCATAAGCCAGCTACGCGAAGTGATCCTTCAGCGCCTCGGCGTCCGGTTTTCGGTGGTTCATGTTGGTCATCTTGTTCGAAGTTATGGGCTCGCGTACCGGCTCGGCTACTCGCCAACAAGCAAATCGCCCCGCAACACTTCGCAGAAGCCGCAGATCGGCGTCTGGGCTTCTCGCCGAACGCTCGCTGTGAAGATGTTGATGAACGGAGATAGTGTTGAACTTGTGGCGAAAACGCTCAACATCGGCGTGCCAACAATTCGAAAATACAGATCCCTGGTGAAGGCCGGTCAACCCGATGCCATCGAACAGCTGAAACCATCCGGACATAAGCCAGCTCTTTCGACCCGGGAGCTTGACTGGTTACGCGCCCGACTGGAGGACAAACCAACGGCGCACGGTTACGAGACGGAGCTGTGGAGGACGGGGGACGTACAGAAGCTGATCAGGGAAAGGTTCGGCATTTACCACTCACATGGCTACGTCAGAACGGTCGTCGGAAAACTGGGTCTTGCGCATAGAATCCGGCCGCCGAAGGGGCGCACGGAGAAGAAGCGGCTAACCATCAACGACGAAGTACTGGCGTGGGTCGCCGCTACGCTTAAGGAATCGCCGCGGGTGCACGGTATAGCCGCTGATTATTGGACAAACGCGCACTTGCGCACCGTCATTTATCAACAGGTCGGTGTCGATTACACGCGCGGATACATCCTGAAAATCGCAATCCGCGCCGGGGTGGCAGACCTGCTTACACGACGCCGAAGCTGATCAGTTAATCCTGGTCGCAGACGGCCGTCGTTTAGGGTTGTTCGATGCCTGCCATCGTCCGCAGGAATGTGAGTGCGCCACCGCGCGTGCCGGCAAGCGTCGAACAACCCTAAACGACAGCACGGGTTCGCTGACATTCACACCTGACATTGGCGGTCATTGATGTGCGAACGGCAGGAGACCGACTTACAGCTGCCTCACAGACATCGTCGCCTGAACGGCGGCTCCGGCCGATGACCCGCCACACGAAACGGAAGAAGGAACGGCGGTTGTATTTCGCGGAAGCAGTCGTTGCGTCGTCGCAAACGTCCGAACGGGTAGTTCAGGCTCGACTACGGCCGAACGCGACACGTGATCGTCAATTCGATTCCGGCGGTTGATATACGCGGTCGACATGACCGGCGTAATTTCCCGGCCGGAGTTGATCAGTAAGCGCCGAACAGACGATCGAGCGCCGCCAAAATTCGACTCTGTTCGGGTTTGAGCGTTCCGGTCGCAGGCCCCAGCTCACTGGTTCTGATCGCTCCGAGGAATGGCGTTTCCAGTATGAATTTTTCACCACCGATTTTGATGATCGGCGCCAGATCCTGTGCGACCTTACGCGATGTGTAATTGCCGGCCACGCGTGTGAGCGGAATAACGACTCGCGACATCAGACTGCCTAGATGATCGCTCTGCACATCGAGGAGATAAGGCGATTGGGCTCTGGACCTGGATGAAGGGTTGTTGTACAGATCAAAACGGGCCATCAGAACATCCGGTGTTCTTCGAGGGGCAGGGCGTCGTGTTCGATGCGAGCGTTCAACTCGGAAATGAAGTCCGCGTGCTGGGTCGCCCACGCGCGCGCCTCGGCCTCGTGAACTTCCTCACGCAGGCCGCGTTCGCTTGCACGGGAGATGTTGACATCCAAGTGTTTCGCGCGATCGAGCAGGTCGGTTGGCAACGACACGTTGGTAGGCTTACGCGTAGTTTTCCGAGCGGGTTGAGACAGGGGCGGCTCGCCAGCTTGAAGAATTTGTGCGGAAATCATGTGCAACTCCTATGCGCATAAACATGCGCATAGTAACGCACATTCGTCAGCAAGCAAAGCATCGGTTGAGGTTAGTTTGTTTGTTCCGGCGCGCGACCGGGCGAATCGGGGTTCGCAGCGGCATCGGGAACAGGTTCGCTCAAGAAGCGTTTCAGAAAATTGCTCCTCCGGCGGACGCTTGAAACAATTGTTTAAGTTTCCCGATCGCTTCCGCACGTGGTGGACCTGATGCCGACTCAGGGTGTCCCCAGGCAGTGACGGGGAGGCAGCGCTCGCGGTATCACGGGGCAGTTTGTTTCATGTCTAGAGCCAGAAACAAATTTTCGCAAGAAGCGGGAATAGTTTATGCAGTTCGACGGGAGGTCGCCGGAGGCATCTTTGGCGGGTTTAATTTGACATAACATAATTTATCACCCCTGTTGGTATGTTTTAGGGTGTTGCATGCTGGACTGCTTTGTGACCCTAGATACCGCAACAGCTACATGTAGTTATGGTAAGTTTGGGCGTTGCGTTCTGTTGCGGGATTTTTATGTTCGTTCAGATCAGCGCCGAGGCCGTGCCGCGTTCGCTTCGAGGCGTCCTGCTGGCCGACAGCAATCACGTTCCTCGATACTGGGCCTCAGTCTGGCTGGTCGTCGCTGCGTCACAATGGGCGACGTCTACGCAGACGATGCGGCTACGGTACATCGAGAACCTGTATGAACACGCTGATCGGTCGTTCCGGGCGAATGCGCTCGATGACGCGCTGTCCAGTCTCGACGACGCCCAACTCGCGGACATTCTCGAATCGTGGTTTGTCAGCCTGCGCAACCAGTCTGCGGCGACCAGCAGCAACGAGGATCGGTGGCAGACCGGACTGACCTTCGTAACATCGGTGGTCACATGGCTTTCGAAATCCACCGACGCGAAAATGCGGCAGATCGAAGCGCGGATCCATCGGCTGTCGACGCTTTACAGCCAGCTGCACATACGGCAAGGCGGCCGAAGCGAGACAGTCCGATCGCTGCCTGCCTGCGTGGTCGAAAGTCTCTATCAGATACTGGATCCAGAGTCGGACGCCAATCCGTTCCGGCGTTCCCAGACGCGCTGGCGGGTCTTCATTGCATTCGTACTGATGCTCCATCAAGGACTGCGCCGGGGCGAACTGTTGCTGCTAACGGCGGATGCCATCAAGAGCAGCCACGACCGCAAGGTCGATCGGACGCGGTACTGGCTGAACGTCCGACAAAATGGGTATGAAGAAGCAGACGGAGATAGCCGCTACTCGAGACCGAGCATCAAGACGCTCCATTCGATCAGGCAGATACCGGTAAGCGATGCGACGGCGCGCCTCGTGCAGATCTATTGCGAAAATTACCGGGGCCGACCTTCCCATTCGTTCATGCTTAATGCCCAGACTGGCGGTCCTCTGTCCACAGAGTCATTGACCAAGATCTTTACGTTGATATCGAAGGCATTGCCAGCCGAGGTGCTGCAGGAACTGCACGATCGCACCGGGAAAAAGTCGGTGACCTGCCACGACCTCCGGCACACCTGCGCTGTGCTGCGACTTCACCAGTTACTGGAGCGAGGCGACGCGATGGACGAAGCACTACAGAAGATGCGCACGTTCTTCGGCTGGTCAAAAGAATCAGACATGCCCTCGCGCTATGCCAGGGCCGTCTTTGAAAATCGGCTCGCGAGCGTATGGAACGACGAATTCGATGGTCGTGTGGCTGTGTTGCGCGCGCTTCCACAGGGCCGTTGAACATGCAGGAAGCTCCATCGTCCGAGACCCGCCTCGGAGTCGAGCCATCGACGCTTGAAAGCATGGTGGCGTCGTTGCCAGAACTGCCGCCGGTCGTGCGCTACTACGACGATTTCGACGACAAGCTGCGCTCCGTGCCCGAAGTCCGCCAGGCCGATATCCTCGGGCTTCACATCAATGGTCGACTGTTCCGGCTTGACCTTAGTCGGTACCCTTCTTCGTACGGCACCCTGCAGAAGCATCTGCTGGTCTTCCTGCTGGGTGAAGACCTGCATATCTCGACCTGCTTCAATGTTCTGAACGCAGCAATGCATCTTGATGTTCACGATGTCGAACGCATCGTCGAAGCCGGGCCAACCCGCATATCAACGATATGGATGACGCTGCGCGGCCGTCAGTTAGCCGTTCACGCCTATCGTTTCGTCAAGGCCGTGCTGCGTTTACTATGCCGGCATCGCCTGTATGGCTGGTCCGAGTCATATCTGGCCTATGTCAGCACTTCCCTGCCCGGCCCCGCAACAGACAAGTATGCCCGTGTGCGATCAGGTGATGTGTTTCTGTCCGTTGACGAGGAAGCCGCGATTGTGCGCTACCTGGATGAAACGTCGGACCTCATCAGGACAAGCGGCTGGTCAGGTCTTCCATACGAGGCACTTTGCGATGCCGCGATGGTGCTCTGTTCCTACCAGTTTGCCATGCGCCCGATCCAGGTCGCGATGCTGACGATGCGTGACGTGCGGATATGGGATCCGGAACACAGTGGCGAGCCGACCGTACATCTCAAGTTTCTCATGGTCAAGCAACAGGGGAAGCTTCGAAAGAGACCGATGATCCGTCGTGTGAAACAGGAATGGGGGATCTTGTTCATCGCGCTGGTTGCATATGCAGACTCTCAGGGGCGCGATGGCAATGATCGCGTCTTCGGCGTCAGATCCAATCATGAAGCCGGATCTCGCATCGCCCGCCGCGTGGAAAGCCTGATCGGCGACGATGCCTGCGCTATGGACCTTCGTCATACCGCGGCGCAGCGACTCGTTGACGCCGGTGCCAGTCATGAGGAGCTCGCTGAATTCATGGGCCATTCGCATGTTCAGACCGGACTGGTTTACTACGCGACATCGGCGACCCACGCGGAGCGGGTGAACCGGGCGCTCGGTGCGTCGGACATATACCGGCGTGTGGCGAAGATTGCGCACGACCGGTTCATCTCCCCGGAAGAGCTCACCCAACTCAAAGGTGAGCAACAGATTGCCGGCGTGCCTCACGGCATTCCGATCGCCGGTATTGGCGGCTGCAAATCTGGTCAGCCCGCTTGCCCCTACAACCCGGTCACGTCGTGCTACGGATGCAGGAAGTTCATGCCCCTGCACGACAAGACGATGCATGAGCGCGTGCTGGCCGAGATGCGCGAAGTGGTGATCTTCTTCGACCAGAGTTCCCGCGGCGACACCAGGTCGCCGGCCTATCTGCAATTGCAGCGCACGATCGCTGAGATACAGGCGGTCATCGAGGAACTGGAAGGCGAGAGTCGATGAATCCACACTACTCCGCGTTCATCGATCTGGGCAAAACGCTGGCCCATGAGAAAGGCTTGCCATGGGACATGCCTCTCGACGAAACAGGCGCCGCTTGCGACGGTGTTGGCTGGAATCTTACTGTCATTGCCGGCGACGTACCGCCGCCGAACTATTACCTGCGAGACCTCGGGCCTGATGTGAAGGCTTTGGCGATCATCAATGCGGAACGTGCCGAGTTCGGCCTGGCGCCACTGCCCAGGCAGCCGCTATCGCCAACATGGCAGGATCTGATCAAGGCGGCAGTTGCCGAACAGTTACTGTTCAAGCGGAACTCCACCGGACACGTACTGCAACACATCGCGCGGCCGCTACGGGTGGTCGCAACGTGCGTGGAAAAGGACCCTTGGGAACTGACCGTCGACGATCTGCGTCTGGCGATTCGTGTCGGAAAAGCGATCCAGACCACAGGAAAGCTCGGCGACCTGGTAGTCGGAATCATAAAGACGGTGTTGGATGCTCAGCACATCTGCGAAGCCGGTCAGCTGTACTCTTCCCTCGCGGTTCCCCGCATGAAAATGAAAACCGCGATCAAGGCGAAACACACATGGTCGCAGGACGAGTTACGCGCAGACCTGGAGGCACGCAAGCGCGACGAACGACTACCCGAACGCAAGGCATTCTGGGAACTGATACGGATTGCGATGACCGAGCGGCCGCGCACCTTCATGGACGATCTGCGTTTCGCCGCAGTGCGCACAATGACCGTGACTGGCATGCGGGCAGGCGAAGCGGCCCTGTTGCCGGTCGACTGGAAGCGCGAACGAACGTATCGGGACTCGAAAGGCAGGCTTGCCGGAGAAGCCGGTGGAATCTCAACGTCGCTGATGGTCCGGCACTTTGCAGAAAAGCAGCAGGACGACGAGTCGGACAGTCGTATCTTGCGTGAAAACACCCAACCCGTACCGGACATGTTCCGTACGCTGTTGACGGACACGCTTGATCATGTTGCACGTCTTACGGAGCCATTGCGTACGACACTGAAGCGGCAATGCGAAACGGGGCGCTTGCTGCCGTGGTACGGGGTCAATGATATCGTTCCGTTCACGGAAGCGTATGTGCGGCTTATGGGCAATCCGTTCTGGCTGAACATTGAGAGAGAGCCGTTCATCGAACGCTATCGAAAAAGTTTCGATCCTGAGGTGCTGATTGAACTGCATCAGTATCAGGCGGGAAGGCCCGGAAATGGTCCGATCACGCTGGATATGGCGGTATATCAGTTCGGAAAACGCCTGCTCGACAAGATGCGCAGCGAGGAGATTGCGTTGCGCTTCCGACGAGCGAACGGAAAGGTGCTGGGGGTTCGGGAGCGTATGGGCTGGCACAATACCTACCTGCACGTGGGTGAACTTGAAGACCATATCCGCGCAACGACACCGACCAAGGTCTCTGATACAACGCCGCTGGCACTTGCGAATGGCGTCGTGCAGCCGTGGGAATTCCTGTTCGTCCAACCGAAGCGATCGCTTGCGGAGGAGCGCAACGATGGCTTGTGTGACATCGCTCGTTTCATGTCGATCAGTCGCCCTACACCTCGCTTTATAGGTCTCGCGTTGGGTGACGATAAGCGAATACCCTCATTGTTCGAAAAATATGGGCAGACCGACGAAGATCGGGCCATGAAGATGGAATCACACATGCTGCGTCACCTGCAAAACACCGAACTGTTCCGGCTAGGCGTCGCCGATACGATCATCTCGAAGCGTTTCAACAGGCGCAGCGTGGCACAAAGCTACGAGTATGACCATCGCAGCCTGGCTGAGGACCTCGACCAGATCGAAATCCCGCAGGACATCGAGATCATGCTCGGTGAAAAAGCCAGCACGGTTGCGAGGCTCATCAAGGGCGGCAAGGCCAATGGCCCGATCGTGGACGCATTCCGGCGCATCCAGGCAACAGAGGGCGACACCGCCGCGTACGAGTACCTTCGTGCCGAAGCGGACGGTTTCCATGCCACACCGTATGGGCATTGCCTGAATTCATTTACGGTCGATCCCTGCCCCAAACATCTCGAGTGCTTCGCGGACTGCCGCCATCTGTCAGCCACCGATCTGCCGGAGAACCGGCAGAACCTGATCCGGCTTGAGGGCAAATTCAAGTTCGCCCTCGAGTCGATCAAGGCCAGACCATCGACCAGCGTCGGCTGGAAGAACCAGCTTGATCACGCAGAGAAGCGGCTGGCCGGCGTACAGAAGCTTCTTGCAACACCAGCGGGTGAACGCCCCTTCCCTGACGGCGTTGACCTGTCACTGCCCCCGGAACGTGGAGTACTTGATGACTGAACCTAACGAGACCACGCCGTCCAGCGACGACAACCAGATGCGCGAGATTCTCGAAACGCTGCTGGCCGAGAATGAAGACATCACGGCTCGCGCTGTCGCGCGGCTGCACCCGTCCATCAACGCGGCGTCGTCGATCACCCGTAGCGAGTCCCGAAGCAAGCTCCTCGCCGAATATCAGCAGCGGCAGTCCGAGTACCGGCGCTGGCGTGGCCGCGTCGCGAAGCGGTCCAGCGCCGACACCGCGGCATCGCTCGCCGACAAGGACATCAGGATTGCAGAACTCGAAGCAACGGTGCAACTACTGACCGCTTCCCACCTTGCAATGTTGCGCGCCGTCGGCGAACTCGGCGGCTTCAGCAAGTGGGCCAGGTTCTATGAACAGTATCGCGACGCACGGGACAAACTTGTGGAGCTTGGCGCGATACCTGAAGCGACAGTATCTCCAATGCCGGCGGAGAGTCCCAAGCGCCGGGGAGAAACAAAGCGTGGATGACTGTCTGGTTGGCGTGACAATGTTTGCATGATCCCTGCCGCCACGAAATGGCTGCGTTCTGCGGTGGAAACCGCCTCTCTCCCGAAAGGAATATCACGTGTCCTATTGCCCCTTCTTCCAGACCCTGCACGATGAAACACGCCCCGTGGGCAATCTAGGCAAGGGAACTCACTACTCTGTTCTGCGGGCACCGGTCTGGCACGACGAGTTTATGAACCGGCTCGATCGTTGCGCGTTCCTCGACTTCGCCATCATCTGGGATGAGGATCATGACGATCGCGTGATCGACGCGATTATGGTGCTCTACATCAGTGGCCTGCTCGCGCCGGTACGGTATATCGGCGAGCGGAAAGGCACGCTCTCGGTGCTCCTGGCCCCCGATGTTGTGCGCAATTGGGCTCCCGAAACCCTGACGCAGTATAGCGACGACATCAACGACATCTGCCAGTGCCTGGAAGACCCATGGTCGGCGAAAGTCGACAGCGCTGACGGCCATGATCATTCGATCATCCACAGTTCGGCCGAGAACGTTGCGACGTATCTCAGGACCATCGACATGCTGTGGGAATTGGGTGTGAAATCAAAGATGTACTCGGCGCCGACAGGAGCGCAACACTGAGGCTGGGAATATCCTGATGCCGGGATCTATCCCGTTGCGCCTTCAGAGAAGTATCGACGCA
The DNA here is from genome assembly GCF_900104795.1 of Burkholderia sp. WP9. Lineage (NCBI taxonomy): Bacteria > Pseudomonadati > Pseudomonadota > Betaproteobacteria > Burkholderiales > Burkholderiaceae > Burkholderia > Burkholderia sp. WP9. The sequence continues at coordinate 160,298 of NZ_FNTG01000005.1, read as the reverse complement.
ACAAATGTTCGTGCTACCGGCACGCAACAGGAAATGCCTGAAAATGTGGATATCCTGTGGATAAGTCGGCCGCCTTACCCGTTGAAATATAACAAAACCTGAAAAACCAAACCAACGCAACACCACACCATAGGTGCCAAGATTCAACAATTTTAACAGGGTTCGACGCTATAATCCGAATTTACTTCGCCCGTTCCGCCTTGCCGATTGCCAATCCTCCCAAGATAATTTCTTTTTAGAGCGCAATCACGGCGCCCACCGACCAAACGAATGACCAAAGATCCAGATACTCCCGTGTGGGGAGAGGACTATCGCCACTGGCTCGCCGAACTCAAGCAGCGCGTCGAGCGCGCACGGCAGCGCGCGGTAGCCAGCGTCAATCGCGAACTGGTCGCACTGTATTGGCAGATCGGCCGCGACATTCTCGACAGGCAGCAGAAACAGGGCTGGGGCGCGGGTGTTGTCGACCGGCTCGCGCGGGATCTCAAGGCGGCGTTTCCCGACATGCGCGGCTTCTCGCCACGCAACCTCAAGTACATGCGCGCGCTCGCGCAAGCCTTTCCACAGCCGGAATTTGTGCAACAACCCGTTGCACAATTACCGTGGTCGCACGTGGTGACGCTGCTCGACAAGCTGGACGACTCCGCCCAACGGCTCTGGTACGCTGGAAAATCGCTTGAGCACGGCTGGTCACGCAGTGTACTGACCATGCAGATCGAGACCGCCGCCCACAACCGTACCGGCAAGGCCGTGACCAATTTTGCCGAGCGGCTGCCTCCAGCGCAGTCGGATCTCGCACGCGACGTGCTCAAGGATCCTTATATCTTCGACTTCCTTGGCCTCACAGAAAGCGCGCAGGAGCGCGACATCGAGCGCGCGCTCACCCAGCACATCACGCGTTTCCTGCTCGAGCTGGGCGCCGGGTTCGCTTTCGTAGGGCGTCAGTACCGGCTGGAGGTAGGCGGCGATGAGTTTCTCATCGATCTACTTTTCTACCATCTCAAACTGCGTTGCTATGTCGTTGTCGAGCTGAAAACGACGCCGTTCAAACCCGAGTACGCAGGCCAGTTGAACTTCTACCTTTCGGCTATTGACGCGCAGGTCAAGGCAGAGCAAGACCAGCCGACCATCGGTCTGCTGCTGTGCAAGGAAAAGAACCGGCTCGTGGCGGAATATGCGTTGCGCGGCGTAGTCAAGCCAATGGGTGTCGCCGAATACCAGTTCATGCGCGAGGTACCGGAATCACTGGAGACGGATTTGCCCACCATTGACCAGATTGAGGCGGAATTGCGGCCCGATCTTCCTGACCCAGGCACGTAGGATTTGTCAGCGCCCCACTCTCCTCTCAACCAAACGTCAGGCAACCGTCGGTTACCTGACCACAAAGTCGTTCGCAGTCAGCCTCAGCGGCTCATCAGGTCGCGCTAGCAATTTTCTTTGTGCGACCGCGACGATGCGGTTGCGACCGTTTTCAAATGCTTTGAGCGTACGCGCCGGGTCAGCGCTTCGCGCTAACCAGAAATGATCTTCGAGTGCGCCGCGCGCAATTGCGCCTTCAACCTCGCGGCCGCGGATCGACAACATGAAAACCACAGCGCTTCCGTCCGGCGAGACGGCGGCCGCGCCATCAAGAACTTCCATGACATACCTCGACGATATCACTCGCGGTCTTGGTAGTTGTACTGCGCCGCTCAGCAATAAATCTACCAGAAGTTGGAATCAGCGCAATCGTCAATGACGAAACGGTCCAGCTTCACCAAGTATCGGTTATCGATAACCGCCGGCGACGTACGTGCCCGTTATTTTTCAGACGGCTAACCTGTTGCAGGCGGTTTTTTGTTTTGGTGTGTAAACAATCGGCACAGACAGTTAGTTGCGTATTTGAAATCACCATTCCCCGTTGTGGTGAGCCTTTTCGGGAATACGTGTGTACCACCGTCTGGCGACTGACCCGGCATGGCAGCGTCCAGACACCTATCTATAAAGCCGAATTTACCAGCGAGAACGCAATAGTCGTTTCTGAAGAAGTGTTCGCAGATCGCGGCGGGTATCGGCGACGACGTGGATGTAAATCGTGTCGTCGCACACCTCATAGATAGTCCGGTTCTGTCTGCTCAAGGCTTCCCGGAAATTCAGACCGCCGAAATCTGCAAGCTCCGTCGGGACATAACCGTTCTGAAGGAACTGCCGGATATTGCCAAATGTTATGGTCAATTCCGCGTACGCGTGCTTCCACGTCTCGACACCGAAGCTTTTGAGGATATAGCGGCGCAAGTCCTTCGTATCCTCCTCCGCCTCGTCGAGAATCAGGAGCATCAGCTTCGCCTGCTCCATCAGCGGATTTTCTCCTGCTGATCAAGGTCGGCAGAGCTCTGCAAGAAAATCATCAGCATCCTTGAATTTTCCCTGCTCGATGTCCTTCTGGCCTAAGGCCAGTATCGTGAGCAGCGCCAGCGTTTGCTGGGTGTCTTCGTAGCTCTGCACGTCCTGCACAACGTGCTTCGCCTCGCCATTCTGCGTAATGAGCAGCGGCTCACCAGAAGCCGTCAAATCCTTGACGATCTGCCCTGCATCGCTTTTCAGGTAGCTGATTGGCTTTACGTGATCCGCCAGGCGCATTTCTGATTCTCCGTTGGGCGCATGATTCAGACCGAAAATAGACTAATCAGTTTTATGGAAAGTTCTGGATCAGGCAGCGGCCGAATGTGATCGGCCATCGGGGCTCGAGCTGCCCATTCACAACATACGCTGCAGTTTGGCAATCTTCGTCGGTCGCCATGTTGGCAGTGCCGTTTAGCTTGCTTCATGCGAGGCATCTTCCACTCCCTTCCGGAGCAGAATTCGCGACTGGCGCGCCTTCCGCCCCGAGCGAAAGTGGATGCGGCGCCGGCTTGACCCGCCAGGGCCTCATGGCTTTGCGCAGCGATAGGCTGATCCGGCGAAGATGGACATGTGTTTCTCTCGCCAACCGGATGCTTAGTGAACGTCGTACATATACGCGACGTCGAGTTGGCGAGCGAGCTGGCTCAGTCTTTTGTCCAGCGTCCACAGCAACGCGCCAGGAGTCATTAAAGTCGACGCGAGCAACGTCAAGTCGCTGCTACCGCAGCCTCGACCGTAGAACTGCTTCGCCTCGATAAGCTCCATCACCTCGGTCCATGTTGCGTGCTTCGTATGCTGCAGCAGTCCGATGTCGTGAAGCGTTCGTGCCCGGGGTGCAGGCGGTGTGCCGCAAGCGAGTTCAAGAATCACGACTGGATGTGTAAGTGCCTCATCACTGGTGACCAGTTGAACAAGTCTCCGATTAACCTGACGGAAGTGATCAACCCATACCGATGTATCGATGAGGACGCTCATTAAGACGATAGCTCCGAGCGGCGCCGCGGGATGTCAGGCATATCGGGCACGGTACCCCCAAGGGCTGCGAGACGTTTTCCCGCCTGAACCCGAATAAAGGTTTGCATCGCCACCCGAAACAGATCAGATTTATCCATCTCGGGATCAGCAAGCTCAAGCGCGCGCTCGTAAAGAGTATCGTCGATCGTAACAGTGGTCCGCATGGTGACTCCCATTTGATGCTAAACTGCATCAAATATAGCATCTGCAGACCTTGGGTGGAAATCCACGGTTCCGAGATCCCGCCTTGGGATTGCAAGCTTGGCGCGCAAGCCAGAATCCGTCCGGGAGCGTCAACGCGATTCGACCCTAAAATAGGGGCAATTAACATTATGTCAAATATTGGAGTCTCGTTTGACGAATCTGGATCTGGATCGCGGCAACCCAGCTTCGCCTTCAGTCAGCCGTTTGAGGTGGCAACCGTCTATCGTCGTCCGGATTGAGCGCGGACTCGTAGTCTTGCCCACCGTAAAACACGCCGACGATGGATACGTGGGCGCTGTCCACGATGTACGCAATGATTGCTCGTTTGCGAAAATGCGTGATTCGCAAACCCGGAATCAGATCTTCGCGGGAGACTCCGCGTTCTGGAAATATCTGCAGCTTCAGACAGTAGTCGACGATTGCATCAACATATCGTGCTCCGGCAACCGGCGCGCCGGCGTCAGCTATGCGTTGTTCCAGGACCTGCAGTTGCGTCAGTGCTTCGGGAGCAAACTGGATGCTCTAAGTTATCCGCGGCCCGCACGTGCTTTGGCAAGTTCTGTCCGGACGTCTTCAGCAGACAGCGCCCGGTCGGGATTTTCGCGAAGTGCCTTCGCGGCGGGGACAACTTCATCTTGCAGCCACGCTTCAATTGCACGGTCGCGCTCGCGCAGCGCGCGAAGCGCATCGCGCAGCACTTCGCTGTCGGATGCATAGTCGCCACGAGCAACTTTCTCCCGGACGAACTCCGCCATTTCATTGGGCAACGTGATACTTAACTGCTGTGTGGTTCGCACGACGATCTCCTTCAGTAGGATTTAATCCTACTCCCATCGACGATGGCGGACAACTGTTTGAGTGGCGGATAAATAAAAATTAGGGGCAAATTATGTTATGTCAAATGCTATGGTGCATGACGCGGCTTTCGACGGCCTCTACTGGGAGCCACGCGCCCCATGGCATACCGATGGCCTAGCAGCCGAAGTTTCGGTAGGCTTAATGGATGAAAAGCCGGTCCGAACCGGCCTACCTCGCGTCGAAAGTTGTGGCAGAATATGCGCATGTTTCATGCACACCGGAGTTGCACATGACAAATGCACGTATCGCGCAATCTGACCGGGCGCGGGTCGCAAAAGCGCCGGCGCCATTGAAGGTTACGCGCAAACCCACCAACGTCTCGCTACCCACGGATCTGCTCGAGCGCGCAAAGGCCCTAGATGTCAACGTGTCGCGAGCAAGCGAGCGTGGCTTGCGCGAGGAGGTCCAGGCGGCCGAGGCTCGTGCTTGGGCGGAAATGAACGCGGACTTCATCGCCGAAATGAACGCACGTATCGAGCGTGACGGCTTGCCCTTGGAAGAATATCGGACGTTTTGATGGCGCGGTTTGACCTTTACAACAACCCTTCGGCAAGATCCAGAATCAAGTCACCCTTCTTGTTGGACGTGCAAAGCGATCATCTCGGCGATCTCATATCACGCGTAGTCGTTCCCTTGACGCGCGTAGCAGGAAATTACACGACGAGCAAGGTTGCCCAGGATATCTCACCCATCATCGAGATCGACGGAGAGCCGTTCTTGCTGGAAACTCCATTTCTCGGCGCGGTCCGGACCAGTGAACTCGGCCCGGCGATCGGTACGCTCAAAGGTGAACAGGACCGAATCAGTGCCGCGCTTGATCGGCTATTCGGCGCTTACTGAACGCGTTGCGCATCGAAAAAGTGACGGCTGAGCGACATTATCATCCCCCGCCTCCCGCGTCTCCGCACCAGTACATTCCGCGATACACCTCCGGGCAGCTGGGGGGGGGGCCCTCAGCGCAATGCCCTTGCTACCTGTGATGCGACAGCACTGCTGGCGGACGGTATCCTCAGCATCATTGTCCAACCGCCTCCGCACGATCTTACGCGTTCGCTTCTCCTGAAAGCGCGTCTCGTGAATTCGTAATTTTTAGGAATCTTAATAAAATATTGATCATTTAATTTATGTCAAATTTACCAATCCTAATGGTTTATCACGGCAGTTCGCTGATTGTTTGCATACAATTGCAACGACTCATTCGTACGGAATCGCCGCGCGAAGCAATTTGCTCCCGATCCTCGACCAAAACTCGGGGGCAAACCGAGAAATGATCTGAATTATGCAAACCGACGGCTCGACTTCAATACCTGCGGTTAGCGTTTGATAGGCTCGCGGCAGCGCGCCGGGCGACGAAGGCAGCGGTCTCACGCCCGCACTGCTTGACTCAGCTAGCGTCCAATGGCGCCCACGGCTCGATCGACAACCGATCTCTGGACGCGTGAAAAATGGACTGGAACCGGCGCAAAGCATTTCCGAGCAGCTCCGGCGCGTTCGTGTAATCGCCGCTATAACGGCCGGACTTTGAATTAATGACCCAACCTTCCGGCGTGCGCTTCAATTCGCCGGCGATACGCGCCGGCTTGAAGCCCGTAAGACACGGATGGCCCATTCTGTTGATTTCTTTCCCAACGAGCAAAGCGCCATCTTGAGCGATGGCCCAAATCAAATAGGACCCTGTATCGTTAGCGTTAAGTTCAGAAAACCTGACGTCGAGAGTATCGCCCACCGGTTCGTAAGTAAGCGATCCATATTCGGCGCCTACACAACGACGCTCTGAGCGAGGAGCATAGGTGTCCACCTATTTTGGAGGTGGACACCTATGACTGGCAAAGACTCAGAGTTGAAAGTAGTTCGTCAAAGCCGCGACGGGCGCCGTCGCTATGACGAGGGAGGCAAGCGCGTACTGATTGAGGCCGCCTTGCGACCAGGCGCGTCAGTCGCCCGTTTGGCACAGGAGCACGGGATCAACGCTAACCTGCTGCGCAAATGGATCACGAAGTATCTGATGGAGCGCGAGAAAGGCATCGCATTGGCATCGCAGGAAACGCGCGCCGACGAGCGCGATCTACCGTCATCTGCCGTCGACGTAATTGCCCACGAGGACTTCCGTCGTGGCGTGGATGACGCATCGATCGACGTTGCGGGCTCAAGTAAGCACCTCCTGTCCGCACCGTCTACCTCTGCATTTGTGCCGGTCGTCTCAACACCATCGGTGCCGCCGTTGCCACTCGTGTTGACTGCAACTGCGCCGATCACGCTTTCGCTGCATGTGCGACTGTCGAATGGCGTGGAGCTTGATCTCAGTGCAGCGAGCATCGAGGAACTGAGCACCGTGGTCCAGATGTTCGGGAGGATGCCGTGTTCCGGTTCGACGAAAATCTGAAGGTGTACCTGCACCGCGATCCCGTTGATTTCCGGTACGGAATGAACAGTCTGTCGATTCTCGTCGAACAGGCGATGCGCCTGAATCCGATGGATTCCTCGCTCTACGTTTTTACCAACCGGCGATGCGATCGCGTCAAGATCCTGGGCTGGCAGGACAACGGTTTCTGGCTCATGCTCAAGAGACTCGAGGCCAATGATCGCTTCGTCTGGCCTGACAGCAAAACCGAAGTCGTGACGTTGACCGTCAATCTGCTGCACTGGCTTCTCGAAGGTGCTGACATTGCTGCTCTTCAGCGGCATCCGAAACGCCATTATGCTCGCGTGAGTTGAACACGTTATCGGCGTGCCGGTCTAAGTGACATGCCGATCAACGTGACCATTGACGCCGACGAACTCAGGATGCTCCTCGCGATGCGTGAGGAACATGGTGCCGTTCAGAAAGAGCGCGACGAGTTACGCAGTGCACTGCGCCTCATGACGGCGGAGCGCGATCTCGCCGAGGAACGACTGCGTGCTTACCGTCGCGAGCTATTCGGCGCGAAGAGCGAAGCGCGATCCGCTGAGCAACCCGGTCTGTTCAACGAAGCCGAAGTGCTCGGCGCGAACGCGACACCCGCGCAGGAAGATACTCCCGAAACCACGATCGCCGCGCATACGCGCAAGAAACGCGGTCATCGCAAACCGCTCGATCCCAATCTGCCGCGCGAAGTCGTTCGGCACGAACTTCCCGAAGCCGAACGTTTCTGCAACCACGACGGACATGCACTCGTCGAGATCGGCGTCGAAACGAGCGAGCAGCTCGACGTGATCCCCGAACAGCTTCGCGTCATCCAGCACCAGCGCGTCAAGTATGCCTGCCCGTGCTGCGATCTTGGCATCAAGGTCACGCCAGCGCCGCTGCGCATCATCCCGCGTGGACTGCTGACGGAATCGGCACTCGCGTGGGTCGCCTCCGGCAAGTATCAGTTTGGCATGCCGATCTATCGCCAGGCGGGCCTGCTGCGACGCTTCGGTGGCGACATCTCGTCGAACACGCTCGCCGCGAGCATGGTCCGCGTCGGTCTCGCGACGCAGCCCGTTATCAACCTGATGCGCGACGCGTTGCTCGATGCTGACGTGATCTACTGCGACGAGACGACGTTCCAGGTCCTGAAAGAAGAAGGGCGCAAGCCGCAAACGAAAAGCTATCTCTGGTCGCAAATGACCGGATCGGGAACGCCCATCCGCTGTTTCGCCTATACGGCTGGTCGCGGCGCGAAGCTGGCCGACAAACTGTTCGCCGGCATCCGCAGGGGCGCGGTTCTGATGACCGACGGATACGAGCCCTACAACGGCATTGCGCAACAGTATCAACTCGTGCACCTCGGATGCTGGGCTCATGCGAGACGGTATCTGGTCAAGGCCGAAGATAACGTGCCCAAGGCGGCACGCTCCCCCGATCTGCTCGCCACACGCTTCATCAAACTGATCGGCAAGCTGTTTGCGGCGGAGGCGCGCAGTGAAACGTGGCCGGCTGAACGACGACAGCGATTGCGACGACGATACAGTGCACGCGTGCTCGATGCCATCGAAACGCTGATGCTTGAACAGTTGCCCGGCGTCGTGCCGCAAAGTTTACTCGGCAAGGCCCTGACCTATCTGCATGGGCAGTGGCCCAAGCTGATCCGATACATCGAGAACGGCAACTGGCCCATATCGAACAACCCTTGCGAAAATTCCATTCGCCCGTTTGTAATGGGGCGTTCATTGTGCACCTCCTTCCGAAACCTCGATAAACATTGGGATTTGACCTTCGGTATTGTCGCGACACGGGCGATGTTTGCGGGCCAACGCAGCTGTGACCGCTTCGGTGTGCAGGTCACTTGCACGGATCTGCCAAGGGGCGTCGGGTACCACCTGGCCGGCAGGCAGAACCTTATCCCTGATCAGGCGTCGAATCACGTGGCTGCTCACGCCGAGCAGGCTGGCAGCCTCCGACATCGTCAACCATTCGCCGTCTTTCTCCGCCGACCGGTAGGCATGAATGTCGCGCACGCGCCGCATGGAGCTGACACGGTGTGCTGTCCATGTCTTACCCTGTCCGGTGCGTATTCCCATCCGGTTTAGCGACGCGGCGATGTCCTGATCGGACCACCGGGCTGCCATGCTTCGCATGACCGCGAGCGCTTCATCAGGCGTGCGGCACTCGTGTTCCCCCGGCCGGGGCTTGCGGATCCGCAACTGTGAGTGCTGGCCACCTTGCCAATGAATCGTCAGGATGATTTCGTGCGTCACCTCATCCACATCGGCGATGATGTCGGCGATCAATGCACGAACGAGTTGTTGACGTACGCGCATCGTGACGTCAGGCGCATTCCATGCGGTATTCAGATCTCCGGCAAGTCCGGTAAAGTCAGGGACGACAGTGGGATCCGGTGTCGTCGTGCCGATTGTGTCCAGACGCATCTGGCAGGTTTGCACGCGACGCAGGGCAGTTTCCCAGACTTTCTCCAGTTGCGCTGCAATCAGACGGTTCTCGGGGTCGCAGGCAGCATAGCGCCGTTCCGCGAGCGTGGCTTCGTATTGTGCCTGCTGCAATTCCAGTTCTACGATCCGGCGCTGTTCTTCGAGGGTTTCCATATGCATCCGTTCAGCTTGCTGAGCGGCCTCAATCGCCAACGGCTCGACAACGCGGACGAGTTCTCTGGCGAGTGCAGCATCTACACGCGAACCGCCGAAGATAATGCATTGAGGCGTTCCGGCGGGTAACTCAAGGCGCATGCACCGATAGACTGGATGACCTGGCGCGCGCCCCGAATAGCCTGTCGACATACGTTTGCCGCACCGCCCGCATGCGAGCAGGCCGGCCAGCAAAGCTCGTCCACCGCGCCCAGTCTTGACGTCACCAGCCTTGCCATAAGCGTTGGCAGCGAGCTGCTTCTGGTTTCGCTCGAACTCGTCCCAGCCGATGTAGCCGTCGTGGTGTTCCTGGAGCATAACTTTCCACTCCCCACACGGCTTCGGGTGTTTATAGCTCTTGCGCGCGCGGCCTTCCACGACAGACGTCCGCACCTCATTTTTACCATAGGCGTAGACCCCGGCATAGAACGGATTCTTGAGAACCGCGATCACGTTGCGGTAACGAATCAGCGTCCAGTCGAAAGTAATCAGTGATCGACCGTCAGAGGGCCGCGGGAAGTGGATCTGTTCGGCCCGCATGGCCAACAGAACCTGCCGCGCGCTGCCCAGTTCGCGAAACCGTGCAAAGATCGTCCGTATCACTTCCTGTAGCCGAAGATCTGGATCGAATCCCAGACCCGCCTCACGATGCCACACGTAACCAATGGGTACGCTGATGCGCAGTTCACCACGGCGGGCCTTGGCGTGGCGCGCGTCGTGCATACGTGTACGCAGCACGTTGAGTTCGAATTCGCTGATGCTGCCTTTCATTCCAAGCAGGAGGCGGTCATTCGGGTGGCCCGGGTCGTATACGCCGTCCAGATCGATGACCCTCGCCTCGACGAGACCGCATAGTTCAAGCAGATGATGCCAGTCTCGACCGTTGCGCGCCAAACGCGAAGCATCCAGACACAGCACCGCTCCGACCTCTCCGGCACAAAGCCACCCGACGAGTCGCTCGAAACCCGGCCTGGCCACCGTTCCGCTCGCCGAACGGCCCAAGTCGTCGTCGATGACCTCGACGTTGCGAAATCCCCGGCGCTTCGCTTCCTCAACAAGCTCGTATTGACGACGCTTGCTCTCAAGGTTCATCTGGACCTGCGCCTGGGTCGACTGGCGGACATAGACAACCGCTTTGCGTTTGAGTAGCGCGGCGGGCAAACGATCAGTGTTCGTCATCGTCATGCCCCCTTGCTACGATGCCGGCGGCCTGCAACAACAGGCTGGCAAGGCAGTTCGTCGCCTTTGTACGCTGGGGAGCGCTCATCCCCCGAAGCTCGGCGGTGTCGAACGCCAGGTTCATCTGGTGAGGAGTCTCTGGCGACAGATTTGATGGAACGACCTTTGTATCCATTGCGTTTCTCCCGGACGGTGTTGGAATCGTCCGGTGAGTTTCCACGCAAACCTCGCTCAACGAGTAGCTGATGCAGTTCGCCCAACGCTGCTACGGTCACTCTCGGGTCACCGAGTTCCATCCCTGCACACATGACAGAATCGAGCATCCAGCCCGCTACTATCCTGACTACGCCAGCACTCGCTTCAACATGGACAACGCGGTCGCCACCGCGTTGTTCAATGTCTCGAACCTTGACTCGGCGGCCATACAGCGGGTGCCAACGATAATGGACTTCCACGTCCTGCCCGATATGGGCAGAATGAACGGGCATGTGTCGTCGCACGCAAAAGCTTCCTGTTTGCCGATACAGTTGCTGGCGCACATGCGAGTGCGAATCTTTATTCGCTGGTCGAGTCAGCAAAAGCCAACGGCATCGATCCGTATCGCTACCTCACCTGGCTGTTCCAGCGGTTGCCTCTGGCAAAGACGGTCGACGACTACGACGCGCTGCTTCCCTGGAAGCTGCCGGCCAACCTACGCTGATCCGCGTTCCTACCACACGTCACGCGCTCCGCCACCTGAATTGAGGGGCGTCGCTGATGGACCGCATACGTTCGTAAAAGCGCTGCAACGTATCGTTCACAAGAATCTCCCCATCGCGGAATTCTGACTCTTTGAGTTTGCGTGGAGCTCGCGGTTCGCCGTAGGTTTTGTTGAGATGATCAGCAATTCCGTCTTCCGCAGGTCGAAGGCGTCGCAGGAATGACGTGAAGAACGTTTGAGTATCCTCCTCTTCAATTGCTAGCAATGCCTTTGGCGAAGACCCGTATTTCAGTACCTCGAGCGTCGCGTCGGCACCCGTCCTGTTCTTCACGAGGACCGCAGAGACCGCATGTCCCTGTGGAATATCGGTCGCGTCAATTAGCATGGTAAAGGCCGGGCGATTTTGATACTTAAAGTCGGCCACCCATTGGAATCGAGCATAGCTCCCCGTAAGGAAGCGCACTTTGTTCCGCTGCTGTTCGGCGAGATCTTCATCAGAGCACAGCACTTCCGCGCCATCAGTGTCGACGAACACGCTCTCAGGTTTCGATTCGACCAGAGACCTTTTCAGATCCGATATTTCTTCTAGCCGCACCTCGTATGTCAATTGATTCAGAAGGGTCGAGATATCGGATGCTCCATTCTGTTGTCCGAGCCACGTCACCTCGTTTTCGTAAGCCTTCACTATTGTTTTACATGTATTGATGGCGAACGATGGACCTAAGCGGACCTTCTTATGCGTTGCGGCGATCAGGACGTTTGGAACGAACACTTCGTGCGGGTGACTCCATCCACCTGTGTCGTCCTTCTCTTGAACGACGAGACACCACCTTCCCGCTAGTTCCAAGGGCGCCGAATCGCAAAACTGCGCAAAACGTGCACGCGCAAAAGGTCCAAGGCGATCATCGTGAATGTAAAGAGGGTCGTCGGAAACCGAGAGGATCGTGTTTGACGTGGACCGAGCGTCGGCCGATACCGAGAACTTGTAGCCTACGATCGAAACGGCATGCCCGGCTTTGATAGCCAGGCTCCCCGCCCCGTCAAGGTCGTAGACATCGGATCCGAGGATCAATGGCAGTCCACTGTCGATGTAGCATTTCACTGTCTCAACAAGCTCATCCCGACTGACCTTTTCAAGCGACTCCGTGTGATGGCGCAAACCTTCAACATCGAATGCACGGAGAATCTGCTTATTAGACAGCTCCTTATTGGGAAAACTGTTGCTTGAACCCTCAATGAAATTGATTGCACTTGTCGTGATCTCACTGCATGAAGGGATCGTTCTGACTGGTCGCCACTTAATCGCATTGAGTGCCGACCAGATCGATGTCGTCGCACATGCCGAAACCACCTTATCTTGTTCTTGGAACGCGATGGAATCAACGTAAAGTTGAACACCGAAGAGGCTGACTTCGTAGCGGCGCGTTAGCGCCCTCTTGAACGGTGTTTGGTTGATTTCCTCATAGTGTTTGAGGCATGTCTTGCCGATGAACGTCTTCGGTAAGGGTTTGACTACCATGAACCCAAGGTAACAATCTTGAATTCCTTTGACGGATTCACTGGTTCCGTTAGTGAGTAGTTCATCGATCCGCCGATGGTCGAGCTCGCACGAGAAAAAGTGTAGCCGCGCGCATTTCGGGCCAATACTGCTGAATCGCTTCACGTAAAATCTGGAGTAATCCTCAAGATAGTCTTTGTCGACGTACTCGAACTCAAGTACAACTGAGCTCGGCAATGTCAAGTTGAGCTGGGTGCCTGGTAAGATGGGGCATGAAAAAGAGCAAGTCACCTTACTATGGTTTCCGATTTCCCGCGGCCGTCATTGGTTGCGCGGTCCGCTGGTACTATCGTTTCAACCTGAGCCTGCGTGACATCGAAGAGTTGTTGCTCGAGCGTGGCGTGAGCGTGAGCTACGAGTCAGTACGCAACTGGTGCGATCGGTTCGGCGCGCAGTTTGCGCGTCGCGCGAAGGCTGCGCGTGCCAGGCCGGGCTCGACATGGCACCTCGATGAAATGTTCGTGATACTGCGCGGCGATCCCTACCTGTTGTGGCGTGCAGTGGACGAACACGGTGTAGAACTCGATATTCTGCTGCAAAAGCGCCGTGACAAAGCCGCGGCCGAACGTTTCTTCAAGCGTGTGCTCCGCCTGCATCCCGTGCCACGCAAGATCGTCACTGATCAATTGCGCAGCTACGCGGCGGCCAAGGCCGATATTCCCGAGCTAGCCAGCGTGAAGCATGTGTTTTTCAGGGCGGCCGCCCGTCTGAACAACCGCGCTGAGAATAGTCATCAGCCCACACGTCGGCGCGAGCGCCAGATGCAAGGCTTTCGTGACCCGCGACGCACACAGCGTTTTCTCGCCAGCTTCGGCCCGATCCGCCAGCACTTCGCCTTGCCACGGCACCGGATGAATGCCGCATGCCATCGCGCCGAACTGAAGGCGCGTCTGCTTACATGGCAGGAATGGACGGGAGTGAAAGCTTCTCAGGCAAATTCATAAGGACACCATATCTTATCGTGCTAGCTCAAACCATCTACCCCAACTTGACAGAGCCGAAAAAGGTCGTGGTCTACGGCTTCCGTTAGTCGAGTCCTGGATGGACTCACGCTTGCTAAGGCGCTTGTCATGAGTGACGCTGAGCCTGACCTTGGGCGCAGGTTTTCGGTCCTTTAATTTCCGCGCCCTCCGGCTGACGATTGGTCACTTCCCGACCTATCGCGATTCGGAGGGCGCCGGTGCCGGTGATGTTGGCGGCCACCGACGTCACCATATGATCATGGCGGCCCGGGAAAGGGGGGCGTCGATCGACATGATCGCGAGCGTAAGTCGGTTGTTCGGGGTGGAGCGGACTTTCAAACGTCCGCGTGAAGGTCCGGTTGAACGTCTCTTGGTGGCCGGTCACTGCCTGACGGCAATCGACAGCACGCGACCCGAACCGGCCGTTCGTCGGGCCGGCAAACAAGGGGCCGCTAACAGAGACGTTCGGTCATCCACGCCGAAGTATCGGAAACCGCGGTACGATCGAAGTGCGCCTACCTCGCCGGCCGCACGGCGTTGGTTCAGTTTCTATCATCCTTTGCCCAGCGGCGGTCGGCTGGGGAACCCCGCCATGTTGCTCAACTGGGCCAGTTCATTCGCAGCCTCGCGCAGCAGGACCGAGTACTCGTGGATCTTCTCGACGGTCAACCGCACCCGTGGCCCGGCCAGACTGGTCACTCCGACGCAGCGCGAGCCACTGATGACGGGCGCTGCCACCGCTGACATTCGCGGCGCAAACACCTCGTCGATCATCGCGTAACCACGCACACGCGCGGCGTGCAGGAACCCCAGCAGCGCTTTGACCGTCGTCGGTGCATTGGGTCCGAACTCGTTCGGCTGTCCGAAGCCCTGCTTTAGAACGAGCGCGAGCGCCTGTTCGTCGGTCATCGTCATGAGCCACGCATGTCCGGTCGATGTGCACGAAAGTCGTGCTGCCTGGCCCATGTCGGGATCGTAGCGAAAGCCGACGCGCTGCCCATCCGCCTTGCCCACCCAGATAATCGCTTCCCCGTCGACCAGAGACAGCCGCGCCAACTCGCCGGTTCGCGCGGCAACGTTCGATGATCGGCTGCGCAATATCGGCGATGCCCGTGAGACTCAGGAATTCGAGCCGGTTCGACGTCATCCGCATCGTCAGAATGTAGCGACTGTGATCGACCAGTTGCCTGACGTACCCGCCCGCAACGAGTTCGGTGAGCAGGCGATGGCACGAACTGCGCGGCAGGGACAAGGCGTCGGCAATAGCCACGAGGCCCGCGCCTTCGCCTTGCGACGCCAGAAAATCGAGAATGCGTAGGCCTTGTTTGAGCGACATCTCTTGTGGTTTTCACAACACGAAATGGAGTTCCGCCGCGGAACGGTTCCTCTGTGCAGCGCGAACAATAGCACTTGTTCGGCACCAACAACGAACGTTTCACCACACAGAAATGAGGAGACAACATGTCATCTTTTGCTGACCCGGATCTCGCCGAAGCGAGCCAGTCCGCGCAGGCCCACCAGATGGCGCGCCGAGCGGTGGCCGGGGCAACCGTAGGCACCGCGCTCGAATGGTTCGATTTCGCGTTGTACGGCGTGGTCGCGGCCACGGTCTTTCCGAAGCTCTTTTTCCCGTCCCTCGACCCGACCGCCTCGCTGCTCGCGTCGCTCGCCAGTTTCTGGGCCGGGCTCGCCGCGCGACCTCTAGGTGCAATCGTGTGCGGAATGCTCGGCGACCGCTGGGGTCGCCGCAAACTGATGCTGGTCACCGTCTCCGTGATGGGCGTGTCGTCGTTCCTGATGGGCTTGCTGCCCACCTATCAGCAGGTCGGCATCCTCGCGCCGACGTTGCTGGTTTCACTGCGGATCATCCAGGGTTTCGCGCTCGGGGGTGAATCGACGGGCGCTCAACTGATGGCAGTAGAGCACGCATCGGCAGCACGACGCGGCTGGTATTCAGGCTTGCTCGGCATCTGTTCGCCACTTAGCCAGATTCTCGCCAATTTCACGCTGTTCACGCTGGCGGCCGTGCTTTCATCCGACGATTTTGATTCCTGGGGATGGCGAATCCCGTTTCTCGCAAGCTTTGTTCTTGTGCTGCTGGGCATCTACATCCGCAGTCGTGTATCCGAGACACCGGCCTTCGAGGCGCTCAACAAAAGCGGCGTACGGGCACGCGCCGCGAATCCGCTCGGCATCGTGCTGAAGTACCACTGGCGCACTGCACTTCGCCTGACGCTGTTCTTTTGCGGGCCCGCTGCACTGTTTTATCTGATCGTGGTGTTTTCGCTCAGTTATCTGACGAAACACCTCGGCGTGCCAAAGCAGACGGGCTTCATGCTGTTGATGATCGCCAATGTCTGCGCCATCGTGGGCGCACTGGCGGGCGGCTATCTGAGTGACAGGATTGGACGCAAGCGCGCGCTGATGCTCGGTTCGTTTTGCACGCTGGTCTGCTGCCTGGTCTACTTTCCGATTCTCAACCAGAACTCGATCGCCATGACCATGGCCGTGATGGGCGCGTTCCTCGGCTTTACGCAGTTCCAGAGCGGCATCCAGCCGGTCTGGTTCGCCGATTCCTTTCCGACCGAGGCACGCTACACGGGCTCCGCGCTGTCCTACTCAGGAGCGAACCTGCTCACTGGCGGCCCCATGCCCATCGTCGCCGTCGCGCTGCTGAATGCCTTTCACGGTTCTCCCTGGGCCATCGTCGCCGTGTGTGGCTCATTGAATCTGCTCTCGTTTCTCATGATTGCGGTATCGCGGGAAACCAAAGGCACTGCCCTCGAACGCTCCCCCACACATTGAAGCCATGACTCGCAAACTTTATATCCTCAATGGTTCGAACCTGAACATGCTCGGCGTCAGGGAGCCACACATCTATGGCACCACCACGCTTGCGGACATCGAACAGAGCTGCCTGACACTCGCCGATGCGCTCAGGTTCGACTGCGTATTCCGTCAGACCAACAGCGAAAGCGACCTGATTGACTGGATTCAGGAAGCGTTTCTTCAGGATGCCGCACTGATCATCAATCCGGCCGGCTTTTCGTTCGGTCGAATTCCCGTGCTCGATGCAGTCAAGCTCGTCAGGCGGCCGGTCGTGGAATTGCATATCACCAACATCCACGCGCGCTCGGAAGAATATCGTCACTCCACCATCTCGGTCGCGGCCACGGCGGTAATCTGCGGGGCAGGAGCAAACGGATATCTGCTGGCGATCCGCGCGATTGACGATCTGTGGAGCAAGCAGCCCTGAGCCGGCCACTTCGTAAAGGACGGGGGCTCGTCGATGGAGCCCTCTGGGAGCGACATCCGCGCGTCGGGCATCGACGGGTGCGGGCGTTTTAAAGCCGTTCGAGCGATCGCTGCGTGGCGCTAGCGAATGCGAAAAAAAGGGCAATAAAGATTGGTTTCGAAGATCATCCGCCGCGCCCTGTTTTCGAAACCCGCGACTTTCGAAATGTATCGAGTACCGTAGCGGCTTGAACGGGAATTGCAGCCGCATTGCTGGCTTTCATCAGCGCCTCGATACGCTGGGCAGTATCCGTCGACGGCGCGGGCGTGTAGACCATGATGCGCATCCCCGGCGCATCGGGCACTTCCAGCGATAGCGCATCCAACTCGAGCAGCCCTGCTACCGGATGCTCGATCACCTTGCGCCAGTCGCTGCGCTTGAGCACTTCGTGTTCCGCCCACCAGCGGCAGAAGTCAGCATCCGTATCGCTCAGTTCTTCGACGAGATCGCGCAAAAAAACCTCACCGGAAGGCCGAAGAATGTAGTCGCCGCGAAACTGCGCCAACACGCATTTCGCGTAGGCGTCCCAGCCCTGAAAGAGCGCACGCGCGCCGTCTTGCTGAAACGTGAACCACAGCAGATTGCAGCGGCCCGCAGGCATCTTGCGAAAGTCGGTGAACACGCGTACAGCTGCTTCGTTCCAGGTCACATAGTTCCAGTTGCCGTCGACGACATACGCCGGCATGTTGCCAAGCTGATCGAGCATGCGCCGAACCGTATCCGTCACGTTCTGTGCAATCGGATAGGGGCCAGCCGGCGTGTAGTGATTGGCCAGCTCAAACAGATGCGTGCGCTCGTGCGGCGAAAGCTTCAGCGCATTGGCGAGGCTTTCGATCGTCTTGAACGACACATTCACTTCCCTGCCCTGCTCGAGCCACGCATACCAGGTCACGCTGATACCGGCGCGTTCGGCCACTTCTTCACGGCGCAGGCCCGGTGTCTTGCGGCGGGTGCCACTCGGAAAGTCGATGTCCTCAGGTCGAAGACGTGCGCGGCGCGTCCTCAGAAAATCGGCCAGTTCGTTCAGGCGCTGCTGTTTCTCCATGTCCAGCCTCCTTCTGCTTTCCCTGTTACTGCCATTACTAGTAATAGCAATTGCTTGATGCGCTCCGTCAACCATGCCACATTGGCGCCGTCGGGAAGCACGCTGTGTCCAGCATCGGTAACGCCAGATTATAGAACCACTACCGGTGCATGTGACGGCTAGGCGCGTTGAAAAGCAGGGACGGCGACGCGCGCGTCTTCCGACGGATATCAAAACATTTACGGAGACATTCATGCGTCGTTCGACTCGCTTTCACCGTGCAAGCGTATTCGCCGCTGCGGCATTCATCCTGACGGCTTCGTGTGCCGCGCGCGCAGACTACACCGGCGCGGCGCGCACCTTCCTGTTCAATCCCGCGGTGCAGATTCCGTTCTCCGATACCGCGAAGTTCAAGAAGAAACCGCCTTACGTGATCGGCTTTTCGAATGCGGGACTCGGCGACAGCTGGCGCGTCGTGATGCAGCACTCGCTGATGAAAGCCGCGGCCGAGCATCCCGACCAGATCAAGCAATTGCTGATCACCAACGGGAACATGGACGACGCCAAACAGGCCGCCGACATTCAGGACCTGATCTCGCGAGGCGTGGACCTGCTGATCGTCAGTGCGAACACGCAAAAGGCGCTCGACCCCGTCGTCACGCGTGCGATGAAACAGGGCATTCCCGTCGTGATGGTCGACCGGCGCATTTCATCGGATAACTTCGTATCGTTCGTGACGGGTTCCGATGCGATGATGGGCCGCGTGTGGGCGCAATGGATCGTCGAGAAGCTGCACGGCAAGGGCAACGTCATCATGCTGGCGGGCCAGGCGGGCTCCAGCGTCAGCGCCGACCGTGAAGCTGCCGCGCACGAAGTGTTCTCGCAATACCCCGGCATCAAGGTGCTCGACACGGTCTACTCCGACTGGAGCCCCGTGAAGGCCAAGCAGCAGATGCAGGCGATGATCGCAAAGTACGGGCACACCATCAACGCCGTATGGTGCGCGCATGGCTTGCCCGTCGCGGGCTCGATCGAGGCGTTCCTTGCGGCAGGCTTCAAGCCCGGTGAAATTCCGCCGCACACGACAGCCGACCTCAACGGTCCGCTGCAATTGGCGTTGAAGTACAAGATTCCGATGCTCGAAATCGGCTATCCGCCTTCGATGGGCGGCACGTCGCTCGATGTCGCGCTCAAGGTGCTGCAGGGTCAACCGTTGCCGAAGATCTATGAGATCAGCCCGCAGATCGCGCTGACGCGCGGCGACGAGACGGCATCGGTGCCGCATCCCGACCAGTACATCGATCAGGTGGTCGATGCGAAGGGCCCGCCTGACAAGATCATCGACGGCGGCATGGGAGCGGATTACAACCCGTCGACGTTCAAGATTAAGCTGCCGGGTGAGAAATGAACGCGCACATATCCGGTATTTCAGGTGATGGCGTCGCGCCACCGCCCGACGTCATCCAGGTCAGCGGCATCGTCAAGCAGTTCCCTGGCGTCAAGAGCCTCGATGACGTGAGCTTCGGCGTGCGCGGCGGCGAAATTCACGCACTGGTCGGCGAAAATGGCGCCGGCAAATCGACACTGATGAAAGTGCTCGCTGGCGCGTATCTGCCGGACGAGGGCACATTGTGCTTCGACGGTCAGCCCGTCGCGTGGAAGTCCCCCGCAGACGCAAAGGCGCACGGCGTTCACATCATCTATCAGGAACTCGTGCTGTTTCCGCAGTCGAGCGTCGCGCAGAACATCTTCGCGGGGATCGAGCCTCGCACACGGCTCGGCACGATCGACCACCGCACGATGAACGAACGCGCCGCCACGTTGCTACAAGAACTCGGCGTACAACTCGATCCGCGCGAGCGGGTCGGCGCGCTCTCTGTCGCGAGCCAGCAGATGGTCGAGATCGCAAAGGCGATGGCGAGCGAAATACGCGTCCTCATCCTCGACGAACCGACGGCGGTTATCGCCGGCAAGGAGGTGCAGCTGCTGTTCGAAAGGCTGCGCGTGCTGCGCGCGCGCGGCGTCGCGATTATCTACATCTCGCACCGGCTGGATGAAATCTTCGAACTGTGCGACCGCGTGACCGTCATGAAGGACGGCCGCAAGATCGGCACTCAAGCCGTGTCGGAAACGACACGCGCCGAGCTCGTGCGCATGATGGTCGGCCGCGAAATGAAAGACATCTATCCGCCAAAGTCCACGCTGGCCCCGGGCGGCACGGTGCTGATGAACGTCGAAGGTCTGCAGGTCGGCAATCGGGTAGTCGATGCTTCGCTCTGCGTGCGCGCGGGCGAAATCGTTGGGCTCGCCGGTATGGTCGGCTCGGGCCGCACCGAACTCGCGTCCGGCGTGTTCGGCGCGCTGCCCGCGCGCGGCACGGTCGAAGTGCGTGGCGCGCGCCATACGCGTATGACGCCGGCAACGGCGATCCGCCTCGGTCTCGGCTTTGTCACGGAAGACCGTAAATCCGAAGGCTTGCTGATGTACCTGAACGTCGCGCAGAACGTCACGGCGACTACCCTGCGGCGCGTGTCCCGTTTTGGATTGCTGAGAGCAAAAGAAGAGCACGCGGCAGGTGCGGATGCAATCCGCGAATACGGCATCGCAGGCGCGCGGCCTGCGGGCAGCGTCGCGACGCTGTCGGGGGGCAACCAGCAGAAGGTACTCATCAGCCGATGGGTACGCGTGTGCACCAGCGTTCTGATTCTCGACGAACCGACCCGCGGTGTCGACATCGGCGCGAAGGCAGAAATCTATCGCCTGATGCGCGAGCTGACGAATCGCGGCCTCGGCATCCTGATGATCAGTTCCGAGTTGCAGGAAGTAATCGGTATGTCCGACCGCGTGCTGGTGATGCGCGAAGGGCGTATCGCGGGCGAAGTCAGCGGCCAGCAGATGACCGAGCACGACATCATGGTGCTCGCAACGGGTGGCACGCAGCTCACGCAGACGGGAGGCGCTCATGCGTACGCTCATTAGACGCCATGTGTCGCCGAACGCAGCGCCATTCATCGTCGCAGTGCTGATCGCGGTGCTGTTTGTCACGGGCACACACGTCAACGACCGTTTTTCGACGCTGTCCAATCTGCTGAACGTCCACCAGCAGGCGACGGGCCTTGCGCTCGTCGCGCTCGGACAGACGCTCGCCGTTCTGACAGGCGGCATCGATCTGTCCGTGGGTTCGCTGATCAGCGTGACAGCCACGCTCACATCCGGCATCTCCGATGCGACACAAGGCGGATGGGGCATGGCGATTTCGGTCGCGATTGCGTTGTCCGTGGCGGTGGGACTGGCCAACGGCCTGCTCGTGCTCTGGCTGCGCGTGCATCCGCTGATCATCACGCTGGGTATGGGCGCCATACTGCAGGGCGGCATCCTGTACTACGCGAACGGCCCCGCAGGCAGTGTGCCGGACGGCTTCGACGCGTTGGCTTACGGCCGCTACGCCAACGTGCCCGTCACCGCCACCGTCGTGCTGCTTCTTTATGCCGGCGTGTCGTACTTCATGCGCAATACGCGCCTCGGCCGGTACGTCTATCTCGTCGGCGACGACGAAAACGCGGCAACGCTCTCGGGCATTCCACGCGAACGGGTGATCCTACCCGTCTACACGTTCTCGTCGCTCTGCGCCGGCCTCACGGGCGTTTATCTCGCCGCCCAGTTCGGCTCAGGTCAACCGTATCTTGGCGCCAACTACACGCTTGCATCGATAACGCCCGTGGTCGTCGGCGGCACGATTCTGAGCGGGGGGCGCGGCGGTGTCGTCGGCACGTTGCTCGGCGTGTATCTGCTCAGCATGCTCAACAATCTGATCAACTTTGCCGGCGTGCCGTCCCAGTATCAGCTCATCGTGCAGGGCATCGCGATCATCGCGGCCGTCTGTGTCAACGTCCAGCAAAAACGGAGGCTCGCATGAACTCGGTTGCTCCGCGCAGCGACGCCGCACCGGTGCGCACGCTGTCGCTGCGTGTCGTACAGCGCTACGGCATCTATCTGTTTCTCGTGGCGCTGATTGCGCTTTCGGGCGCGTGGTCGCCCACTTTCCTTCGCGCCGATAACGTCGTCAACATGCTGGTGCAGTTCGCGCCGCTCGGCATCGTCGTGATTGGCCAGGTTTTCGTGATTCTCGTGGGCGGACTCGATCTGTCCGTTGCCTCCGTGATGGCGACGGCGGCCGTGATCGCCACTGCGTTCGACGACACGAACCATTCAGCCCCAGCCGTCTTTGGCGTCACGCTCGTGCTGTGCATCGGTGCCGGGTTGCTCAACGGCCTGCTTGTCACGAAGCGTCAGGTGTCGCCGTTTCTCGCGACGTTCGCCACCGCCGTCGTGCTCGACGGGCTGCGCTTCGCCTACACGCAGGGCGCGCCTTCCGGCAACGTACCACCGCTCTTTCACGTGATGGGAACAGGCTCGATCGCGGCGGTGCCCGTCAACGTGCTGTTGCTGCTCGTGTGCACGATCGTATTCGGCACGCTGCTGCATCTGTCCACGTTCGGACGGCGCGTGTATATGGTGGGCGGTAACGCCGTGGCCGCGAGGCTGGTCGGCGTGAGTCCCGACACGGTGCGTATCGCGTGTTACGTGATCAGTGCGCTGCTTGCGGGGCTGGCAGGACTGATCCTGTCGGGCTATGTCGGCATCGTCGACAACTGGGTGGGGCGCGGCTTCGAACTCGATTCGATCGTCGCCGCCGTGATGGGCGGGCTCGCGCTTTCCGGCGGCCGCGGCTCGCTGCTGGGCGGCCTCGCGGGTGCAGCCATTCTCGTCATCGTCTTCAACATCGTGCTGCTGATCGGCATGCCCGTACAGGCGCAGATCATTGTCAAGGGCGTCATCATCATCGGCGCATCCGCGTGCTACGTGAGCCGCCGGCAACGCTGAATCTTCCAGATCCATACGAGGCCATTCGAAATGGCCCGTCCAACCAAGGAGTCGAATATGAGAGCAGTGCGTTTTCACTGTGCGCACGATATCCGGGTCGAGAACGTACCCGACCCGACGAGCATGGGCGCGAGCCAAATGATCGTCAAACCGCTGTGGTGCGGCATCTGCGGCACCGATCTGCACGAGTATCAGGCGGGTCCCATCGTCGTGCCGACCGAGCCGCATGCATTGACGGGAGCAAAAGCGCCTCAGGTTCTGGGTCATGAGTTCAGTGCGGAGGTCATCGAAGTCGGCAAGGACGTGAAGAACGTGCAGCGCGGCGACCGTATCTCGGTGATGCCGCTCGCGTCGTGTGGCCAGTGCTATTACTGCGCGCGCGGCATGCGCCATCTCTGCACGAAGATGGGTTGCGTCGGGCTCAGTTGGGACGGCGGCGGTATGGCCGAATACACAGTGCTCAACGACTATCACGCGAACCGCCTGCCCGACACCGTCAGCGACAAGCAGGGTGCGCTGATCGAGCCAGCTGCCGTCGCACTGTATGCCGTGGACCGTGGCGGCGTCACGGTGGGCTCGACGGTGCTGATTACAGGGGCGGGCCCGATTGGCGTGCTTGCTGCCCTTGCCTGTCACGCAGCGGGCGCCACGAAGATCTTCGTCAGCGAACCCAATGCGGCGCGCGCCGCGAAGATGGCCGGCTTCGGCGTCACGACTGAAATCTTCGATCCATCCGACGGCGACCTGCCGCAAAAGATTCGCGATTTGACGGAAGGCGTGGGCGTCGATGTCGCGATCGAATGCGCGGGCAACCAGCATGCGCTGAACGCCTGCGTCGATGCCGTGCGTTCGGCGGGCGCCGTGGTCCAGGCAGGTCTGCACGTCGGCACTGCAAGCGTCGATCCGATGAAATGGTCGCTGAAGGACATTCGAATCGAAGGAACGTGGTGTTACCCCGTTACGATCTGGCCGCGCATCATCGGCATGATCGCGAACGGCAAGTTTCCGGTTGAAAAGCTCATCCACGATCTGATCGATGCCGACGATGTCGTCGAAAAAGGCTTCGACGTGCTGAGCGACAAAGGCAGCGACAAGATGAAGATTCTCATCAATCCCCAAGTACGGTGACGACATGCCGCAAACGCAAGAGAAACACTACGCACAACCGATCGGCTGGATCGGCCTCGGCAAGATGGGCACGCCGATCGTGCGCAATCTGCTCGCCGCAGGATTCGACGTGACCGTGTATGACGTCGACGCAGCGCGCGTCGAAGAAGCCGTTCGACTCGGCGCGCGCCGCGCCGAGGATCTCGCCAGCATCGCGCGTTCGGCCCCGCTCGTGTTCTCGATCATCCCCGACGATGCCGTCTTGCGTAAGATCGCGCTCGGCGCACACGGCGTAATCGAAAACGCACACGACGGCGCCGTCTATGTCGACATGAGCACGGTCTCGCCCAGGGCGTCGGGCGAAGTTCGCGACGCGGCGCGCAAGCGCGGAATGGGCTATATCTGCGCGCCCGTGTCGGGCAGCACCGTCCTTGCCGACAAGGCGCAGCTCACTGTGTTCGCATCCGGCCCGCAAGGCGCGTACGGCCGCGCGTTGCCCGTCTTCCAGGCGATATCCGCGCGCCAGTACTACGTCGGCGAGGATCAGCAGGCACGTTATCTGAAGCTCGCCATCAACCATCTGGTCGGCTCGACGGCTGTGCTGCTGGCTGAAGCGCTGACGCTCGGCACAAAGGGCGGCCTCGACTGGGCCGAGATGCTGGAAGTGATCGGCGATAGCGTCGCGGCCTCCCCGCTCGTCAAATACAAACTCGATCCGCTGAAGAAGCGCGACTTTTCCCCGGCCTTTTCATCGCGGCAAATGCTCAAGGACATGTCGCTCGTGGTCGACGCGGGCGCGCAGGCCGGCGTACCGATGACAGCCGCGGCGCTCGTGCGCGAGCAGTTCGCGCGCTACGCAGAGGGCGACGGCGCGGATCTGGACTTCTTCTCCATCGTGCGCGCTGTCGAAGCGCAAGCCGGGATTTGCCGCTGAATTCTTTTCTCACTTCATTCAGGAGTTGCGATGCACTACACCGTCTACTGCCTCGACCATGACAACATGGTCGAACGCCGTCTTGCCCATTACGAAGAGCACAAGGCTTATCTGGCCACCTCGCCCGTCAGGATGGTCATGTCGGGCCCGCTGCTGGCAGGCGATCAGCAAACGATGATCGGCAGTTTCTTTCTCTACGAAGCGGATGAGCTCGGCGACGTGATGCGCTTCAACAGCAACGACCCGTTCAACAAGGCGGGAATCTGGCGCACCGTCGATATCCGACCGTTCCTCAAGCGCGTCGACAACCGCTAGTCATATCAACGGATTCGATCAATGCGAAACCTCGACGAGACCACCATCACGGATGCCGTTCTTGCACGCCACGAACACGCGCGCGATGAGCGGCTCAAGACGATCGTCACGAGCCTCGTGCGCCATTTGCACGCCTTCGCCCGCGAATTGGGCCTGACCGAGCGCGAATGGGAAGCCGGCATCCGCTTTCTGACCGATGTCGGTCATATCACCGACGACCGCCGCCAGGAATTCATTCTGCTGTCGGATACGCTGGGCCTGTCGATGCTCGTGACGACAATGGCGCATCGCAAGCCCAACGGCTGCACGGAAGCGACCGTCTTCGGCCCGTTCTTCGTCGACAATGCGCCCGAATACCGCAACGGCGACGACGTCGCCAACGGCGCGCGCGGCGAACCCTGCTTCGTGTCGGGTGTCGTGCGCGGCCAGGACGGCGAGCCGGTGAGCGGCGCGCGCATCGAAGTCTGGCAGGCGGACGCCGACGGCTTCTACGATGTCCAGACCAGCGACGCCGACACGCATCGCGCAAGAGGCGTGCTGCACAGCCTTGCCGATGGACGCTATCACTTTCGCTCGATCGTGGCGGAGTCCTATCCGATTCCGCACGATGGTCCCGTGGGACGCATGCTCGAAGCGCTGGGGCGTCATCCGTGGCGCCCGGCGCATCTGCATTTCATGATTACGGCGCCCGGCTATGAACGGCTCGTCACGCACGTTTTCCGCGAGGGCGATCGTTACCTCGACTCGGACGCCGTATTCGGCGTACGTTCGTCACTGATTGCGCCCTGGACTCGCTACGAGCGTGGCACGGCGCCCGACGGTACGGTGATGGCGACGCCATTCAGCACGCTCTCATTCGACTTCGTCCTGAGCCCATCCTCATGATTGCCTTCACCTACACCAGCCGGCCCGGCCGCATCGTCTTTGGCACGGGAGCGATCGAGCGCCTCGCGGATGAACTGGACGAACTGTGCATCCGCCGCGCGCTCGTGCTCTGCACGCCGGAGCAGCGCTTTCTCGCCGACCGTGTGCGCAAGCTCGCGGGCCCGCACTGCGCGGACGTGTTCGATCGGGCCGTGATGCACGTGCCCGTCGAAACCGTGCAGAAAGGGGTCGCGGCGGCACTCGCAGCGGGCGCAGATGGACTGATCGCAGCGGGCGGTGGATCGACACTCGGGCTCGCGAAAGCCATCGCGCTCGAAACCTCGTTGCCGATCCTCGCGATTCCGACTACGTACGCCGGCTCCGAAGTCACACCTATCTATGGCATGACGTCAGCCAGTGAGAAAAAGACAGGCAAGAGCTATCGCGTGCTGCCGCGCACCGTGATCTACGACGCGTGCCTCACGCTGACCTTGCCGGCAGCGCTGTCGGCAACGAGCGGACTCAACGCCATCGCGCATGCCGCCGAAGGACTTTATGCGCAAGACGCCAATCCCGTGATGTCGCTATTTGCGGAAGAAGGCATTCGCAGTCTCGCGAACGCGTTGCCCCGCATCGTCGAGCAGCCGGACGATATCGCCGCACGCGAAGCCGCTCAGTACGGTGCCTGGCTGTGCGGAACGGTGCTCGGCACCGTCGGTATGGCATTGCATCACAAGCTATGCCATACGCTTGGCGGCATGTTCAATCTGCCGCACGCGGAAACGCATGCGGTGATCCTGCCTTACTCGATGGCGTTCAATCTGCCGTCCGCCCCGGCGGCGCATGAACGGCTGTGCAAGGCACTCGATACGCGGGAGCCCGCTGCCGCGCTTCACGACCTCGTCCACGCGTTGCACGCGCCAGGCTCGCTCGAAGCGCTAGGCTTTCGCGCAACCGACATTCACGCTGCCGCCACGGCAGCGATGCAGGCTCCCTATTACAACCCGAGGCCGCTCTCGTATGAAGCGGTACATCGCTTGCTGACGTGTGCTTTCGACGGCATACGGCCCGACGGCCGGACTTTCGAGAGCGTATAGTCCGCTTCCCGCGGCCAAGCGCGCATCCGCAGATTCTTCCTGCCAACACTGCTACTTTCGATATTTACCTTACATGGACAAACGGACACTCATCATTGGCGCGACGGGCATCGTCGGCGGCAATCTCGTGCAACATTTACTCGCATCCGGAGGCTGGAACGTCACGGGTCTCTCGCGCGGCCGCACGGCAGCGCCCGATGGAATCGAAGCCGTCACCGCCGATCTGACTTCCGCGAAATCGGTTGCCGACGCACTGCAAGGGCACCATTTCAGCCACGTGTTCTTTACCGCATGGTCGCGACAGGCAACCGAACGCGAGAATATCGAAGTGAACGGCGCAATGGTCCGTCACGTGCTGGACGCGCTCGGCCCTTCCGGCACGCTCGAACACGCAGCGCTGGTCACAGGGCTCAAGCACTACCTCGGGCCTTTCGAAGCGTATGCACAAGGCAGTGTCCCGCTCACACCGTTTCGCGAGGAACAGGGCCGCCAGCCTGTCGACAATTTCTACTACGAGCAGGAAGACCGGCTGTTCGAAGCAGCGCGTCGATATGACTTCAGCTGGAGCGTGCATCGGCCGCATACGATCATCGGCTTCGCGCTCGGCAATGCGATGAACATGGGCGTCACGCTCGCCGTGTATGCGACGCTGTGCAAGGAGACGGGGCAGCCGTTCGTGTTTCCCGGTTCGGCCGCGCAATGGAACAGCCTCACGGATATGACCGACGCGCGCCTGCTCGCGCGGCATCTCGAATGGGCATCCACGTCGCCCAACGCGCGCAACGAGGACTTCAACGTCGTCAATGGCGACGTGTTCCGGTGGAAATGGATGTGGTCGCAGCTGGCGCAGTATTTCGGCATCGAGCCTGCGCCTTTCGACGGTGAGACACGTCCGCTCGAGCATCGCATGCAGGAAGCGAGCAGACAATGGTCGGAAATCGCGGGCCGTTATCGGTTGAAGGAAAGCAGCATCGACAGGCTCGTGTCCTGGTGGCATACGGATGCCGACCTCGGACGTCCGATGGAGGTTCTGACCGACATGAGCAAAAGTCGCAAAGCCGGGTTCCTCGATTACCAGAGCACACCGGATGCGTTTTTCGCGCTCTTCGATAAATTGAAGCAGGAGCGGATCATTCCTTCTTAGACGTCTGTTCCGGAGAGCGGCGGCATTCGCTTCGTTGGCTGGCACGTCAAGGAAAGTTGTATCGCGCTGAGCGATTTCTGAAGGACTTGTAGCACAATCGACGGCTAAGCGGCTCGACCCCGGCGCGGCCATCGCGTCCGCGACGGAGAATGATTATCTTAGCAAGTACTTCGCCGCTTTCGGTCCCGAGACACTAAAGCCCGCCGATCAGAGCGTAACAATCATCAAGGATTTGCCGCTGTCGGACCGCACCTATTTCACGCAGCATCTCACGCCGTTTGCGCCAGTGAGCCTCATCAACGCCGACCTTACGAAGACAGCGACTTTTCGCAAGCCGGCCAGCCCATCTGTCGCGGCGATAGCTGCGAAAATGATGGCTGTCTCGACGCTGCACGTGCTCAATCGCCTGATCTCGCGCCAACGCGATTCGGCGATTATCTCCTTGTTCGACTCGCGCAGCCTGACAGTCGGTGGTTCGGAGCTTTTGGCGATGTTGTAAAGAAAGACGCGAGCGTGGCGACTCCCGAGGTCGGGAATTGGCGTACTACTATGTCGAATTCGGACGAGTCGTACCATTGCCGTCGCCGATCAAGTAGGTGCTGGCGCGGCAATGCGATACCAAGCGAAAGCTCGCAATGGGTTCCTGGAGGACGCAAAAGCGTGTTAAGCAAAGCATGATGACAAGGCGGTCGAGGATTCCGAGGTGTCACGCGGCCGCGCTCATAGGAGGGACCGAATATGCGGCCGATGGCCGACGCGCACGGATACCTATGAAGTAGCAAGACTCACGTTCCGCAGGTCGCGAACACAATTTGGCGTGACTTTTGTTCTCAGTTCGGCGGGCGAAATGCGCCTCCGGGCCGCCGCGTAGCATGAGCAACTAACGCTGAAAATACGCTTATGGGGTGTAATGGCATCGAATCTAGCATTGAAAACTAGTAGTCCTATGCTGACATAGTGGAAGAATGTTCTGCCCGTAAGAACCTTCTTCGCCCAAGGCTCGCTTCTCCCTGCACAGCGAGTGCCGGGGACCGTTACTCCTCGTCAACTACTTCATTGATCACATTGGCCTGGAGGCCTTGCTCGATCTACGTTCCTTCAGACATACGCTGTGCGCCCTCGGCGTGCTGCTGCGCGAAGATGAAACCTGTGCGCTTTGTCGCTTTTCAGGTTTTGCGGAGAGCCGAAGCACCGGCCACAGGGCATCTGAAGCGATCTTGGTCACCCGGCACATGACGTCCTACCCGACCCGACCATGAAGGTCCGCTGTGTGAGCGGAGCGGTCGCCTAAATGACCAAGTGAACACGATGTCGAACGGCCGCAGATGGCCGAACCCGGGCCAACGCGAGCCCCGCAGATCGCTGATCGCAGCAGATATGCGAAAGGCATGGACCGACCCGGAGCGGCCAATTGGGCTGGCGACTCGCGAAGACCGCTTTCGAAGCGACCTCAGCCAGTCGCCCGGTCGAACTTGCCAAGGGCCTGCTGTCTTCTCAAGGAAGCGACCCGAGAGGCGTCAGAGCGAAACGCTACGCAGAAACGCGCACATCGAGTTACTGTCTCAACTGGACCTACTGCGGCTCAGGCGGCGATGCTCTGGATGCCCGCTTTGGCGATCTGTGCATCCTGATCGGACTTGACGCCCGACACGCCAACGGCACCGGCGACCTGGCCATCAACCATGACCGGCACCCCGCCTTCGAGCGCGGCCACGAGCGGCGCGCTCAGGAACGCGGTGCGCCCACCGTTGATCATCTCCTCATAAAGCCGCGACTCGCGGCGGCCAAGCGCCGACGTGCGCGCCTTTTCCATCGCAATGCATGAGCTCACCGGCGCAGTGCCGTCCAGGCGTGCGAGCGCGAGCGGGTGGCCGCCGTCGTCGACGACTGCAATCGCGACGGCCCAGCCGTTACGCTCGGCTTCGGCGCGTGCGGCTTCGAGGATTCGGCTCGCGTCGGCGAGGCCGAGTGCGGGTTTCATCTGCATCTCAGAGTTTCTCCTGATCGGGGGGCAGTAAGGTATCGACAATTTGGATCCAGTGTGTCACGGGCGTGCGGCCGGTGCTGTCCGGGTGCTTCAGGCAGCCAACGTTCGTCGTCACGATCGCGCCCGGCCGATCGACCTCGAGCGCACCTCGTCACTCAAAAACGGAGTCACTGAACGAGTCGGCCACCGGGCCGCATGAGCTATTGGCCTGATGCATTGGCGTTAGCTGTCTTGCGCTGCCACCACTGCGATCTCAACAAGCACTCCAGGTGCCCCAAGCTTGGCCTGGACTGTTGCCCGCGCGGGCGCACAGCCTTGTGGAACCCATGCATCCCACACCTCGTTCATACCTGCAAAATCGCGAGCGATATCGTCGAGCCATACCTGCGCAGAGACGAGGCGTGTCTTGTCAATGCCGGCCCTCTCCAGAAAGCCGTCGATCTTCTCCAGCACCTTCGTTGTCTGCGCTTTCACATCGGACGTGTGATCGTCAGAGATCTGACCGCCGACGAATACAAGACCGCCGGCTTTGACGACGCGGCTCATGCGTTGATTTGTGTCGATGCGAACGATATTGCTCATTGAGTTTTCTCCGGTTGATAACAAACAAGGCCGTGGCCATTAGGCGCATGGCGAAAATACGAGCGGTTAGTGAGTCATGGGATGGGAAGCGTTCGTGACTGAACACGCCGCATTGCGCTCGAAGCGATCGATGGCGAATGGATCAAGCGAAATTGATGGAGTGCCGTCGAGCATCAGTTCGGACACGAGCTTGCCGCAGCCCGGGCCAAGCTGAAAGCCGCTTGCGGAATAGCCGAACGAGTAACAGAGGTTCGAGGCTTTGCGGCTCGCGGAAATCACCGGCAATTCGTCGTCGGTGAAGGCTTCGATGCCGGCCCATGCACGGTTGACGCCGACATTGCGCAGATGCGGAAACAGGTCGGTGACGGTCTGCGCGCTTTTCCCCAAGCGAATGAAATCCACTTCGGCGTGACGATTCGCAAGATCTGCGATTGCGATCAGCTTGCCACCGATTACCACTGTGCCGTTGTCGAACTGCTTGAGCGAGAGCGGCCGTCCGGTGGCACCGAGCGTCGCGCGGCAGAATGGCGCAACGCGATGCGTGACCATAAGCACCAGTCCGTCGGGATGCATGGGCACAGGCTCCCCGACCTGCTTTGCCAGCTCACCAGACCACGCGCCCGCAGTGACGAGCAGCTTTTCCGCGCTAAACGCGCCGTGGGGCGTCATGGCGAACCAGCGAGTGCCGCGCTGCTCAATGCGGCGCACTGGCGTGTCTTCGAGAATACGCGCACCGAGACGCTGCGCGGCAAGCCTGAACGCAGTGGTCGTCCGATATGGCAGCGCATAGCCGTCGCGTTCGACCCAGATGCCACCCGTGACATGGCTTGCGAGCGCCGGTTCCAATTCGAGCAAGGTCGTGCGGTCGATCACCTTCTCGTGCGTAAAACCATCCGATTCGAGCAGTGCGACGCGCGCGCGGCACTGTTCAAGTTCGTCGTCGGTTTCAGCGATCCTGAGTTGCCCCGAGGGCACAAAGCCGCCGTCATCGCCCAAAAGAGCGGGCATGCTGTGCCAGATTTCGCGCGACATTAGCGCGATAGGAATCTCAGGAAGAGGGCGGCCCAGCGTGCGCACGCCCCCCGCATTCACGCCCGACGCGTGACGCGCGACGTAATCGGCCTCGAGCAGAATTACCTTCGCGCGGCGGCGCGCCATATGGAACGCGCTGCTCATACCGTGCAGCCCACCGCCGACCACTAGTGCGTCGGCTTCCTGAATGTAGCTCGCTTCACTCACCAGCGAGTTCTCCAAGTGTGAGGGGCTTGATTGGTGGACGAATGCGGTAATAGCCGACTTCAGCGGGCGACACGTGGCGCGCATCGGCAATCACTTCCGTCACCGTCAGGCCGCACATGCGTCCTTGGCACGGACCCATGCCGCACCGCCCGAACGACTTCGCCTGATTGGGTCCGACACAGCCCAATTCGACGAACTTGCGAACTTGGCCCGCAGTGACCTCTTCGCAACGGCACACAATAGTTTCGTCGTGAGGAACGCGGTTGACGTCGCGTGGGCGATAGAGGCTGTCAAGAAACGGCCGGATGCGCATAACACTGGTAAGCTCGCGTCGATGTACGGCGGCTTCGGCATCGCGCTTTGCAGTGTCGATCGCACCCAATTGACCCGCGACCGCAAGGCCCGCGAGAGTCCCCTGCAAGGCTGCCGCCTGCGCGCCACCAATGCCTGCCCCATCGCCCGCGACGAAGATTCCTGGTACATCCAATTCGCCCCAAGCGTCGACTTTCGGCGTAAAGCAAAGTTGCGCATCGTCCCAGCGATGCGACGCGCGCAGCGCCTGCGTGAACTGCGTATTCGGCACCACGCCCTGATGCAGAAGGATCACGTCTGCTCCGATGCGATGCGCGTTGCCCTTCATCGTAAAGTGTAGGGCCACCGCGCGCTCGAGGCCGTCTGCATCCGTGCTCGATTCAATGCGAAGATCGTCGGCGGCTTCGAACATGGGTACGCCCGCGTCACGCAGCGTGCGAATCAGTTGGAGGCCCTTGCTGATGAATGACCACGCGCGCAGCGCCGACAGCATATGACGCTTTGCGCGCCAGCGGTCTTCGTGACGGGTCGTATCGACGAGTGCCCTGATCGGCACGCCGGCGCGCACATATTGCCAGCCGAGCAGATATAGCAGCGGCCCGCAACCGACTAGCACGGGAGGTGCGGCGGGCACTTCGCCCGCGCTCTTGAGGAGAATTTGCGCCGCGCCTGCCGTCAGTACACCGGGCAACGTCCAGCCCGGAATCGGAAAAGGACGCTCCAACGCGCCGCTGGCGAGAATTATGCGCTTCGCGTCAAAGCTGCCGACCTTGCCATCTTTCAGATAGTGGATGCTACGTTCGCGCGTGACTTGCCACACGCTCGCGTTCGTCACGTGCCGTGCGCCCGATGCAGCGAATGCATCGAAGATCGCGGCGCCCGCTGCGTAATCTGGGCCTAGAATTTCCTTGCGACGTGCGTTGGCACGGCCAATCGCTCGATAGATCTGACCACCCGCGGCGTCTTGTTCATCAATAAGGACCGTCTTAAGGCCTGCGCGGGCGGTACGCGTTGCCGCGCTCATACCCGCCGGCCCGGCGCCGACCACAACCACGTCTACCGCTTCGGTTGCAAAATCAGCGGCCATGGACGTTCTCCCCAGAGGCATCGGACACATTCATAGGTGGCACGTCGCGAGCGCCTTCCTGCGATCGGATGTGCATACCTGCCTTTACTTCGACCAAACAACTCTGGCGGCTCGGAACGCCGTCGATTTCAACGAGGCATTCGAAGCACGCACCCATCATGCAGAACGGCGCGCGCGAGGCACCCGAGACCGGTGTCGCGCGAAAGCGCGACACGCCCGCGGCTAGCAACGCGGCTGCGACCGAGCGATTGCTGGGCACGACAAGCCGCTTGTCATTGAACCAGATGTCGATATTGGCGCTTTCGGAGTCCAGCAACGGCTGGAAAAGCGTATGGGTCAATTGCGATGTCATGTCGAACTCAGTGTGCGGGAGTCAGATCTTTGGCATGCTCAAAGCGACGGACGGAGAAGGTCTTCAATTCCTCCGGCATCGGTGAGCCGAGAATCCACGGAGCTATTCGCGTCGCATGCGCGGCGGCCAGCGTTATGCCGCTATGACACGTAACGACGAACGCGCCGGGATGCGCCTCGGATTCGTCGTATATCGGGAAGCCGTCGGGGCTCAGAACGCGCAGCGCCGCCCACATGCGCACGAGCCGCACCTGGCTCAGCATCGGAAAGGCGCGGACGCCTCGCCGGGCGATGTCGGCGAGGACGTGTGTCGTCGTGAAATCGTCAAAGCCGACTTCTTCCATTGAATCGCCGAACTGCACGGTGCCTTCATCGGTCTGGCGCACGTTAAGCGTAGGGTAGTGGAGAAACGGAGCGACCCGCTCGCTTACCAGCACCTGCCCGCGATTCGGCGTGACGGGCGCATGCAGTCCGACGAAAGGCGCGAGCTCCCGATTGCCGAGCCCAGCGGCAAGCACAACGCGCGCTGCGCGATGCACATCGCGCCTCCCGTGCACCGTGAAGCTGCCCGCCTCCGGCACAATGCGCTCCGCACGCTCCCCCGGTACAAGCCGGACACCGCGCTTCTCCATCGCGGTGTGTAGGCCGCGCAGCAGCTTCAACGGATTGACATGGCCATCCATCGGCGTGTAGCTCGCGCCGATCACGGCGGGCCCTATTTGCGGAATGCGCTGACGCACTTCGGCAGCGTCGAGCATCTCATAGGCGTAATCGCCGAGTTCGACCCTGAGCGTCGACATGCGCTTCTCGCGTTCAGCGAGTTCATCGTCATTGAAGCAGAAGTGAAAGCCGCCTGGCTGCTTCAGGGCAACGTCAACATTTGCTTCGCTTAGCAGCGCCTGGGCCAATTCCGGCCAGCACATCGCCGAATTGCGCGACCAACGCGCGTAAGGCGACAGGCCGTATCCCTTGCCCTGAATCCATACCAGGCCGAAGTTACCGCGTGAGGCGCGAAAGCTGCCGTCATCGTCGTCAAGCACGGTCACCCGCGCGCCTTCGCGGGCAAGCCCGTAGGCGACTGCAGATCCGACGATGCCGCCGCCTACAACGATCACATCCGCGAGTACGCCGGGGCTGGCGATGCGTGAGACTGTCATGGGGCTTCTCCGATCATAATGTGGTTCAGTCCGGCCATGCGCTCACGCAGGACGATCCGCAGAGCCGTGCCGATCGTCGGCGATGCCGAGACGGAAGCGACTCCGCTGCTTGTTACAAGAAAGTCAGTGAAGTTGTCCGTTTTCATACTTTTCCAGAAAGTACGCGGTCTAGACCGAAGAATCTGTCGAGCAAGAGCATCAACAAAAGGGTGATCACGATAAGTACCGTCGACACAGATGCCAGCAGCGGGTCAATTGTGTTCGAGATGTAGTTATACATTCGCACTGGAAGGGTAACTGTTGAGGCCGATGACACGAAGATGGACATTGTTAGCTCATCGAAACTGCTGATGAAAGCGATCAACCAACCACCCGCGACGCCCGACACAATGAGCGGAAGTTCGATTCGGCGAAAGGCTGTCCAGCCTGAAGCACCAAGTGTTTGCGCAGCGTAAGTCACCGAGCGATCAAACCCTGCCGCCGACGCGACCACCAGGCGCAATGCGTACGGTAAGACGATGAGGGTGTGAGCTAACACCAGCGTCGACATAGACCCGGACACGTTCATCTGCGTGAAGAATCGCAGCAAAGCGATGCCTAGAACCACGTTTGGAATCATTAGTGGGGAAAGTAGCAAGCTCATCACGAGTTCCCGTCCCCAGAAGCGAAACCACGCTATTGCCAGACCAGCCGGGATGGCCAATAACGTCGCAAATGTTGCAGCGCTTGCTGCCAAGCCCAAGCTGCGTTCGAACGCGTCGATAAAGTCCTGTGCGTCCAAGATGGCCCGAAACCAACGTAGCGACGCTCCATCGAAAGGCATGGATACGTAGCCCTTGTCGGTAAATGCAACAAGAATCACTGTGGCGATAGGCGCGACCATAAAAATCGCGAAAAGCACGTGAAACACAAGAAGGAACGCGGGAGTTCGACGCATCAGAACACCTGTTTGTATCGATTTTCGACGTAACGTCCGACTCCGATGGAGACCAAAAGCACGGCCACCATCAGCACCACGGCGAGCGCAGTGCCGAGTGGCCAGTTAAGGTTGCTCAGAATCTCGTCGTAGATGGTGGTCGGGACGACCTTAAGGCGGCGTCCGCCAATAATGGCTGGGGTCGCAAACGCGCTTGCAGTTAGCGCAAACACGATGAGACCGCCGGAAAGAACACCGGGGATTACCTGCGGGAAGACGATTCTCCGCAGAATAGTCAAAGGTGAGGCGCCGAGCGTCTCCGCCGCCTGTTCCGTAGACAAGTCGGCCTTTTGAAGTGATGTCCATACGGCCAACACCATAAAAGGCACCAGTACATGCACGAGAGCTATGACGATTCCGGTGAACGTGAACATCATCCTGATCGGCTCGTCTATGAGGCCGAGCCGAAGAAGCGTCGAATTAATGATACCGTCACTACCCAACAGCACAGCCCAGCCCAAAGTTCGAACGACCACGGACATAAGGAGCGGGCCAAGCACCACGAACATGGACAACGCGCGCCATCTTTGTGAGAGGCGGCTAAGGACATATGCTTCCGGAACGCCAATCAGAATGCAGATGAACGTGACCACTACCGAAAGCTCAAACGTGCGGAGGTAGATGTTCCGGTAATACGTGTCTCCGAACACTTCCCGATACTGCATGAACGACAGATGTGCGACACCGTTGCCAAGGGTGCCGTATAGGCTCTGCGACAACGTGAGAACCAGCGGGACCGCCACGAACGCCAGCATCACGAGCGCAGCCGGACTGGACAAGGTGTAAGGAAGTGAATTGCGCGCGGTTCCCATCAGGCTGCACTCCTTGCCACGACGCGTACGTGCTCGCAGTCCCATGAAAGTGCGACGGTTGCTCCTTCGGCCGACGGTAACGTCCCACTGTTAATTTGGGCGTACTGGATCGGCCCGAAAGGCGTCTCCGCAGTCAACAGCCAGTGATTGCCAAGGAAAAGACGGCCAATCACCATGCCAGTAGTAAACGCTCCATCTCCTGAACCCGTCTCACGTATTTTTTCAGGACGGACGATGTAGTCGACTTCGCCCTCAGGAGAGTCGACCGGACACGGCAACATACGACCATTGAGTTCGACCACCCCTCTACGGCTTAACCCTTTGAAAACGTTGGCTTTGCCGAGGAATTTCGATACGAAGCTACCATTGGGCGTCTCGTACATCTCGAACGGACTTGCGATCTGTTGAACCAGCCCCTTGTTCATCAAAACAACACGGTCGGCTAAGGTCATCGCCTCGGCCTGGTCGTGCGTCACCATCAACGTGGTAATTCCTAGCCGCTGTTGCAGCGCGCGCAACTCCACCTGCATGTCCTCGCGCAGTTTTGCATCCAACGCGCCCATCGGTTCGTCGAGAAGAAGAACGCGCGGCTCGATGACCAACGCACGCGCCATTGCAACGCGCTGACGCTGCCCGCCAGACAGCTCCTTTGGGTAACGTTCCGCGAAATCTGAAAGGTGTACCAGTTCGAGTGCTTCGTTGACGCGTCGCTTACGCTCCGACGAAGACACGCGCCGCATTTCGAGCCCAAAGCTGACGTTTTCATTCACCGTCATGTGCGGGAATAGCGCGTAGCTCTGGAATACGATACCCAGGCCGCGAGCACTGGGTTTCACGTTGGTGATGTCCTCACCATCAAGGACGATTCTTCCCGAGCTTGGCGCTACCAGGCCAGCAAGCATCTGCAGCGTAGTAGTTTTGCCACATCCGGACGGTCCAAGCAGGCAGACGAACTCACCGCGTTCGATAGACAGCGTGCATTCCTTGACCGCGATGAAGTCATCGTATTTCTTGACCAGTCCGTTAAGGTTTAGATAGCTCATTTCAGGTCTCAGCGTTCGACAGATCGATCCCAGCGCGCCGTCCATTCGGCCCGCTTGGCGTTGATAACCTGGTAGTTCGGCGAGATTAGCGCCTTTACTTTCTCAGGGCCTGAGACGACCTTTGCCGCAATCGCAGGAGGGAGTGTGACTGTCTTGTTGACGGGACCGAAGCCAGCATCGGTCGCCAGAAGCGTTTGCGCTTCAGGTGAAACCACAAATTGCACGAAGCGCTGAGCTAATGCGGGTTGAGGTGCGCCAGCTATCGGGCAGGCGGCTGCCATCAGCGCCACTGCCCCTTCCTTGGGATAGACGAATGCGAGAGGTGCCCCTTGATTGATGACATCTTGTACGCGCCCGTTGCCCCAGACTGCTAACGTTGCCTCACCAGTCTGCAGCATCTGCGCCATCTTGCCGGGCGAGGGTTCCCACGTCAGAACGTTGGGAGCCACTTTATTGGTCATGATCTGGAAGCCGGGATCAATGTTGTTTTCCCCGCCACCATTCAACCGCGCCATCATCAGCAGAGTGAGCAACCCATAGCCGTTGCTGATGGGCGGGACCACCACTTTCTCGCGATACTTGGGATCAGTCAGGTCATTCCAGGACGTCGGCGGCACCCATCCATGCTTGGCGAAGGCTGCCTTGTTGTAAACGAGGCCTGTCGCAAGCATGCCGATGCCAACCGCACGGTCGCCCGCCATGTGCGCGAGGGGATACAAATCCTTGATCGGTCCCGTTTGCTCCAGCGGCGCGCACAGTCCCTGTTCAACAGCCTGATACATCGGGCCGTCGTCGATGATCACCACGGACAGCTCTTGCCGCCCCTTTTGCGCCGCCACTTTGGCAAGAGTGTCAGTCGAATTACCGGCAACATAGACAACTTTGACCCCTTTTTCATTCCTCTCAAACTGGGGTATCAGCTTTTCGTCAAACAGCTTCTCGGTTGAGCCGCCGTAGCCCCCGACGTAAAGCGTTGTGTCGGCGTGCGCAACGCTCGCGACAACCGCAAAAGCCGCTGTGCATATGATTCGAAGGCATGTATCCATGTGGGTATCTCCGTTATGGCGCGATGAATATTTGTGCGTTGAAAATGGCAATACGTCGCCTCGGTTGCCATTTGTGAGAATCCTATTGAACAAAAAAAAGCGTGAAAAGGTACAATCAATCTGCTGTATATGCTTGGATGTTATATGAGAAATTCACCGAATCTCCGCCATATCGAGGCGTTCCGAGCCGTGATGCTGGCAGGTACTGTGGTTGGTGCAGCGGAGTTGATGAACGTAACGCAGCCGGCGGTCAGCCGCACCATCGCGCTGCTTGAGATGCAGCTAGGCTTCAAATTGTTTGAGCGGCGTGGACGGCGACTGCATGCAACGTCAGAAGCGCAGACGTTGTATCGCGAAGTGGAGAAGCTGTATATCGGAGCCGAGCGAATCGGACAAATCGCACAAGACATCCGCTACCAGCGCGCAGGCGCT
The DNA here is from genome assembly GCF_900104795.1 of Burkholderia sp. WP9. Classification (NCBI taxonomy): domain Bacteria; kingdom Pseudomonadati; phylum Pseudomonadota; class Betaproteobacteria; order Burkholderiales; family Burkholderiaceae; genus Burkholderia; species Burkholderia sp. WP9. The sequence goes on along the minus strand of NZ_FNTG01000005.1, from coordinate 120,710 downwards.
ATCCGTGTGGCGGTGTTGCCGGCACTTACCTTGTCTCTCATACCGCTGGCGCTCAGGTCTTTGTTGGACGCCCGGCCTGGTGTCACAGCGACCGTGCAGAGTCTGCCATCGCGCCAAATCGCCGAACTGGTTTCGACGGGCCAGATCGATGTTGGCATCGTCGAACTACCTGTTTCGCGCGCCGCGATCGTGGTAGAGCCGTTTGAACTGGTCAGTTCGGTTGTAATCATGCCGCGAGACCATCGTCTGGCGGCGAAGGACACCGTCAAGTTCTCCGATCTGCATGGAGAGCGCATGGTGCTACTTTCGCAACATACGGCCTTCCGGTACCAGATTGATGATGCATTAACGAAGGCAAACGCGACGCCGAACGTGGTGGTCGAGACGGCAAGCTCGCTTGTGGCCAGCGCAATGGTCGTCGCCGGGCTAGGAGTATCGATCGTGTCTGCATGGACCGCCCGATCCTTTGCTTCGAGCAGTGTCATCACACGACCGCTTGAGGACGCGATCCCTATGCGCGTCGCCGTCATATTTCCAGAGCGAGGCCCCATCTCCTCACTTGCGAGGGCGTTCGCCGACGAACTTCGGAAGACCGTGTCGGATCCCCGCGACTAAGGCGGCTTCTGCGCTAAGCGACTGGGATACGGTGTGGAGCCTGGAAGCGTACATCGCTTGCACTACACCTCACAACCGTGGCCGACAGGGCTGTCCGTAGGATCTGCATGCCCACGCGGTGCAATGGTTCATAATGGTGCAGAAGCAGCCGCTCTAACGGCTGGGTAATGTAGCCGATGAACGACTGCTCATGGCCGGACACGGTCCGATGCTTAATGGATAAATGGGCCGGCGCTGCGCGGTCTGCGTCTGGCTCAGGTCGACCCGTCACGGTCCTTCATTGCATTTCACTATGGATGGCCGCTAACTGGTAAGGTCCGGCCGATGGATTTACGCCAACGCTGGACGCAGCACGCACACGTTAGCGATCATAATCACAACCTTACCGAACCGACCTTGCGACAAGTGTTCGTAGGCTTGCACGGACGCACAATCTGCGCAGCTATACTTGTCCGCAGCCAGAGGTCCTAGCTGGCAGTCGTTTCTGCCTAACAAACGAGCGGCCACGGAGCATTCCTTGGGCCGAAATAAAATTTCCGGTAGTGATCAAGTCACCGACGCGATGCTCGATAGCGAGCCCGCTTCACGATATGCGTTGACAGCCTCTGCTCGCCGAGGTATTGTGAACCTCGAAATATTCAAGAAGCTCGATTGCTGATCATCATTTTCCGCCTCTTCTGCGCGGTACTCGCTATCCTCTCCTCTTCCTTGAAGTTTATGTCGCTCCGCAATGGAGCTGTTGTTTTTATCTCAGGGAATTCTCATGGATACCGGTACTGTTAAGTGGTTCAACGATAGCAAAGGCTTTGGCTTCATCACTCCTGACGCAGGCGGCGACGATCTCTTCGCTCACTTCTCGGAAGTTCGAGGCGACGGTTTCAAGACGCTCGCAGAAAACCAGAAGGTGAGCTACGAGACAAAGCGCGGCCCGAAGGGTATGCAGGCCGCGAACATCTCGCCGCAGTAACGTATTTCAAGGGCCGGTCTACCGGCCCTTTGCATGTCTGCCTGACTAGTATCCTCGCGGAGCCGTGCGCTCCCGATCTGATCGCCGCGTTCGTCCGTGCGCGTCATTTGTCTTTCGACACGATCCGTCTCGCTTCATTTTCAATTTAAGCCCCTTGTACGATATAGATGTCGTACGGGCGTCGCTCGGTTATTGCTTATGCAAAATAATAAACATCTTCACCACTACAACGGTTATTCAGTCTCCCCTTCTGCACATCGGTTGCCGGACGGCTGGTTTGCCGCCAACCTTCTGCTCGTCAGGGGAGATGCCCTTGAGGCTGATCTGGTTTCCTACAATTTCCACGCGCTCGACTATTTCGATAATGAAACGCAGGCCCTGGGACACGCTACGACCTGGGCGCGTGACTGGGTCGACAGTCGCGGATAGTCGGCAATACACTTTCATAGTAGCGGCAAGATGGACGGCGTTCAGAATCGACGAGCCACGGGTGCAGACCCCGTCAGATCACAACGATACACAGCAAGAGCACCCCTGCCTGCATGAACTGATTTCATTGCGGCGACACCGCCTGGCGCCCCGCCACTAGGCCGGTGGAGATGGGCGCGCAGTATGCCCCCCCCGCATGATGCGAGAAAGCACGTCATGCCTGTCACATCTGCGCCAATCATACTGCTCACACAACGTCGCAATGAAGCGTCTCAAAGCTGCTCAAGCTTGCGCCCGCCAGAACGTCACTCAATCGGATCACGGGATCCGGTCGCCTGATCGACACAACGCTATTCCCGTCAATCGCATCACTAGGAGCAGATATGGCGTTATTGGTCATGCAGGTCGCGGTAAGCGGGGAACTGGTCGAGATTTTCGAAATGCCGGTTGATGATGTCGACGGCCACCGGATGCTCGCTGCCGCCAATGAGGACGAACGGGTGATCCATCCCTCGGGACACGCTCTCGAAGACGGTGAGGTCTGGATTGATCTGATCGACGGAGATGGCGAGACGCTGTTCGACCAGGTGGCATGTTTTCACCGGGCGGATGCATCGGACGCTTTGCAGATTCATTTCGGCATGAATGTCGATGTCGTGAGAGATTGCCTCTCAAAGTCGAACATCGCATCGCTCCATGCAAGGCACCGTCTGGCAGCCCAAGCCTACTTTCGCAAGGTTGACCGTCTTGTCGATTGCTCGCTGGTGGGTTCCCGGCAGAGCAATCGTCGCCGTGTCGGCGACGCCAGTGTCATGGATCTCGTGATAGAGCTTCGCAGGAGGCTGGATGGTGTTGTCACCCAACTTGCGCTGAGCGAGTTGCCAACGCCTGTGCAGGCCGCGGCACAGCAACTGAAAGACGCGACGAAGAGCTACGTGGGTGCGGTGCAGAGCCTGTGAAGCAGCAGACTGAGCTGTATTGTGGAATGTGAAGGAGCAGTATGCAGAGAACGGTGAAGTATCGCGGGTTTGAGATTGATGTTGACCTCGTGCCGACTTCCGAAGACATGTTTGACGCGTGGTTTCGCATACAGGGACCGACGCCCACCCCGGGAGTAGCGGCGCTAGGCCTGCGTATCAAGGTTCGCGGCGGACCGTTTTCGCGCCGTTGGGCTTACTTCGTCGCGGAGATCGCTGGTCAGGCGTCAATCGACGTCATCCTCGGTCCCGACGACTAGTTGGCGCCGCAAAAATTGCGAAGAGCGTACTTACCTGGCGAGCTTTGCCGTTTGTCGTCAAGACAGGCATCGGACACGATTGAAAAGGAAAAAGGTTCATGGACGAACGCAAGCGAGACAGCATGATTGCCTATCTCCGGCACCGCATGGAGGACTTCGGAATCAGCCCGGACGATCTCGCCACCGCACTCGCGGCCGTACCGGAAGCTGACCGCTACCGCAGCGCGAATGGCGATAGCTGGAGCGGCGAAGGGGCTATGCCTCAATGGCTGAAGCAGGCGATTAGTGCCGGGCAATCCATCGGGCACTTCGAGCTATCGTCGGGGTCGGTGATCAGGCCGCCCTCGCAGGCAGGCGCAGACTGGACGAACGACCCATTCGCAGGCAGTCCACTAACGCGGCCGAGCCCCCGTTAGTTAGACCCTGCCTGCCTGTCGGTTACCTGAGCCGTGCATTTTCTTGGAGCTCTTGCTATCGCTCCCGCTTCGCAGACTAACTCGGTACGCTCTGGTTTGCTTACCGCACTGTCGGTTACGCATTCCGAATGCGACCGCTTAATCCTGCGGCCTCAGCTTCGGCGAGGCGGCTATATGAGCATCATTGATCATCTTCAAAAGCCGCGCGTGCGATCCTCCCTTCCGGCAGTAGCCGTCGAAGTCAACGACGGGACCGGTCGCGACAAACTCAGCTTTCCCCAGCGCGGTAAACGCAATGATGCCTGCATCGCGGCTGGCGGGCATGTTCCGCAGCACTCTTGCTACCGCGAAGACATTATGTTCCGGTATGCTGATGTCGAGAACGAACACGTGCGGTTGCCAGAAATCCAGCATCTTAAGTGCATCAACTCCGCACAACGCAAACCGCGTCTCCAGTCCATCAATCTCCAAGGATTGCCGCCAATGCCTCGGCGTTCGCCCGGCTATCGTCAACCACAAGGACGCGCGCAGAATTTCCCTTCAGCGGAAACTGTCGCTTTCTGAAAAGTACAGGCGGTTCAGAAAATGGAATGTTTTGCATGGCAGCACTTGCTAACCGACGTCTGAGCGTTCGCTTGGGCGGGCCGTGGTAGGACCGTAGATGGCCGACCAGCGCCCGACGACCGAGTGCGGTGATCTCCTCGGGCACAGCTCTCATGCAAATGGCATGACCCGACCGGCTACGGCCGTTCAACACCCGTCACATCAACGGCAGCTTACTGGGTACCATCAGTCATCCGCAATGCTGAAGACGGCCATAGCCTGACGCAGTTCCTGGGCCCGCTTGGCCAGCGACTCGGTAGCGGCCGCGGCTTCTTCGACCAGCGCGGCGTTCTGCTGGGTCACCTGATCCATCTGGCTGACGGCCGTATTGACCTGCTCGATGCCGGTGCTCTGCTCCTCTGACGCCGACGACATTTCGCCCACAATATCGGTCACGCGCTTCACCGACTCGACGATTTCGTTGATCGTGCTGCCCGCTTCCTCGACGAGCTTCGAGCCCGCGTCCACCCGATTTACCGACTCGCTAATCAGGTCCTTGATTTCCTTGGCTGCGGTGGCGCTGCGTTGGGCGAGTTTGGCCGAACTGCCGGCGATCTCTTGCATCGTCTCGACCACACGTCCGACTACTTCGCCGCCGCGCCGTGCGGTTGCCGACCGGCCGCGTCTTTGAGCGCGACCGTGGATTCCACGTCGCCGGCGCAAACCCTTCGGGAACTCGCCAGCAGCGTGCCGGACGATCGACGCCCGTATCGCGTGTCAGTGCAGATCGAGCCGCAGGATTCGGGCACCACGCCTCGCTGAACCTGCGCGGCACTTTGATTAACGGATGTGACCCTAAACCAGAAAGGAGTGCGAATGAGCGCAGTCGTAATCGATGTGATCGAGAAGGGCACGATCGCCCGCAGCTTTCTCAAACAGATGGGCATCTCGAACTTCTTCGACGGGAGCCTCACCGAAGTTGCGATCAACCGTCCCGGTGAGATCTGGACACAGGGCAGTGCCGGATGGCGACGGCACGATGCACCGGCCTGCTCGCTCGATGCGTGCTTCAAGCTCGCCAACGCGCTGACGGTGATGAAGGGCGGCAAGTTCTCGACAAAGGAGCCGATTCATCCGGTGGTCCTGCCCGAGGGCCAACGTGGACACGTGCTGATGCAGCCGGCCTGCGAGCAGGACACGATCTCCATCACGATCCGCATGCCGTCAGTCGTACGCTTCTCGGTCGCCGAGTACGAGCGCAACGGCTGGTTCGAGGGCTATCGGGACGTGTCGCCGCGCCGCGACATGTCGGTATCGCTTGACCTGCAGCCGTTCGAGACCGAGATGCTGGAAGCGAAGAGCCAGCGCAACGTCACGCGCATGCTCGAGCTTGCGGTTGCCAACCGGTTGAACATTGTGCTCGCCGGCGGCACTGGCTCCGGCAAGACCACGCTGAATAAGGCGCTCTCAGACCTCGTGCCGTCCGATGAGCGGATCGGTACGATCGAGGACACGCCGGAACTGTCGCTGCCGAATCACCCGAACCGCGTGCATCTGTTTTTCAGCGACACGCTGCCGGCGAAGGAACTGGTGCGCTCCACGCTGCGCATGAAGTTTGCCTGCTCATTCAGGAGCAAGATCATGCGGTCTTCGATCGTCGTGGTCATATTTGAAGCAATCCCAATCAGTCAATCTGTCCCGATCAGATCAATTCATAAGATATGACCATACCCGCCCTCCCTTCCCCTCCACTAATTCAGTTACAAACGGAAACACGAAGAAAGGAACCCACTGCTACAAGGCGGAAATTTCTCTGCGTGCATATGCTTCTTGCATAGACGACATGGCAAATATGCCCTGTTCCACCCGTATCGCGGGGGAGATTGGCAATGACGCGGTTTTAGTGAGATTGAGATAAGAGTCGTTTAGCCGAAGCGCTGAACGAGCGCAAGCGCCACGGCGCGGAGACTGTCTGGCGACAGTTCCTGCAAGTCAACGACTGGTGCATCTGCAAGTGCGGGATAACTGCGCCGTGTCGAACGTGCATAGGCGGGATCGTAGTGCGCGACCATGACCCGCTCGAACAACTCGGGTATTTGCCGTGATCTGGCCGAGGATTGCGGTAGGGATGCCCATTACTGAGCACCCCCCGCACAGATCCCGGCGTGCCCAATTCGGGCACCGGGCTCCTACCTCGGGTGTTTGACGGCGAAGCGCCGATCAGGCCACGGATGAAGGATTCGAGGGGGCGGAAGCCAGGCATTGGCGATTCGTCTCATTCGCTCCCACGTCATGGCGTCCTTCTGACTGCGCCGCCGGAGCGTGCGCCGCCATAGATCGGTGACGTGATGTCGGAATGCGACGAGTGCCCGCGAGTTGGTAGGCACCGCGTGATACGCGAAGTATCCGCGAACCACCTGCCTGAGCCATTGCCCTTGCACTGGAATCGGTTCGTGCATGCGCTTCCGGAGCGCCTCCTTGATCTGCCTGAGTCTCGCCCGCATGCGATCCCCTCGGGTCTTCCGCTGTAACTGGAAAGCCCCGCGACGAGATCTGCCGCAGATAAAGATGAAACCCAGAAAGGTGAAGGTCTCCGGTCGGCCAAGACCCCGTCTCTGGCGGTTGACCGCTGCATAGCGGCCGAACTCCAGCAGTCTCGTCTTGTCCGGATGTAGCTCAAGCGAGAACTCTTCCAGCCTCGATCGCATCGCGTCCCAGAAGCGCCGCGCGTCAGCTTCGTGCTCGAAGCCGACAACGATGTCATCCGCATACCGCAGGATGATCACGTTGCCCGTTGCTTCCCGCCGTCGCCACCGGTTGGCCCAGAGATCGAAGACATAGTGCAGGTACACGTTCGCGAACAGCGGTGAAGCCACTGATCCCTGTGGTGTACCGGTCTCACTGACGCTCAGCTCTCCGTCTTCCAGAACACCCGCCTTGAGCCACTTGCGCACAAGGCGGATGATGCGCTGGTCGCCGATCCGGTGCTCAATGAAACGGACTAGCCAACTCTGGCTAACCGAGTCGAAGAAGCTCCGAAGGTCCGCGTCCAGAATCCAGTTCACCGGGGTGTGGGTGATGGCCGTCGCTAACGCATCCAGCGCATCATGTTGACTACGCCCGGGCCGAAACCCGTACGAGAAACCAAGAAAGTCTTCCTCGTATATCGCGTTCAGCACTTCCACCACCGCACGCTGGACGATCTTGTCTTCCAGCGCGGCAATCCCCAGCGGGCGCTGTTTGCCGTCCGGCTTCGGTATGTACTGTCGCCGAACAGGCAGTGCCCGGTACGCTCCGCTCTGTACCTGCGAGAACAGGCGCTGGAGATTCTCTTCCAGTCCTGCCTCGTAGTACCGCCACGTCAGGCCATCCACTCCGGGAGCCGCACTGCGTTTGAGCGCAAAGAATGCCATCCGAAGTCGGTCGACTGTGACGTGGTGTAGAAGCGCGGTGAACCGCTCCTTCTTCCGCTGTCTTGCAGCCTGCCGTACACGTTCCAGCCGCTGTGGCACGCTTGCCCGGTTCTGCGCCCGGTGCGTGTGTGGCTGACCCGTGTTCCCCTTGGTCCCCGCCCTTGGCTCCACCCACTCCGCAGCTGGTTCCCCAGCCTTGTTCGCAGGCTTCATCGCTACTACGGCGGAGTCTGACTTCTCCCGTCCGTTCATCATCGGCTACGGCTCCTCGCCTTCCCGATGCGGACCTGTCCATCCTGCGACAGGCCAGACTGGAGATCTCCCGGTTCCCTAACAAGGAGCGTGCGCACATGCCAGGTTCTACGACCACGCCGGGTCATCCGGGCGCTCGCGATTGCGCGCTCAGACGTTTTGCCTTCCGCTACACAGACAGCGTCGGCACCCGGAATCAGTTTTCTATCGTGGCTCAATGGCTGGCCTGCACGTACCCCTGCCGACGCTTCGCCGACATCCTCGCGGATGCCTGCGCACGGCTCGGGGCCGATGTGGTTCGCTATTCCTTCATCGCAGTGGACTTGCACCACTTACTCCTTGCCGGTCTCCCGGCGCACCCGTGTAAAAACGCGTAAGCCGGCAGTCTGTCGAGCGACTGGTGAGGCTGCGCCTTCGCAGCTTCCTGCTTTCTACGACTGAACTGATTGCGCCACGCCGGCAAGCATAGGCAGGTGTGAGATTACGCGCCTGCGAGCTTCATCGCTCGCAGTGTCTTTGCAAATCCGAGGATCTTCATGACGCGTTTGAGGTTGTACGCCAGCACATGCAAACTCATTTCAGTGGAGACGTTCCCAAGCCTGCGCATCTGGAAGTGGGTTGAGCCCATCCAGTGCTTCAGCGTGCCAAACACGTGTTCGACTGTTCGTCGCCGTATTGTCATCGCGTCAAGCTGACGATCCAGTCTGCGTTGCATTCTGTCGAGTACCGCTTCGTGTTCCCATCTGCGAATGCGCCGATACGGGGCCGGCGTGCACTGTTTTCTGAGTGGACAGTGTGGGCAGGCACTGCTCCAGTAGGTCCGCAATTTCAGCAGATTGGCACTCTCCAACGAGGTGTAGCGGTATATCGCGCGTTGCCCCGCCGGACACAGATACTGGTCGTCTCTGCCGATGTAAATGAAGTCGGCCCGGTCGAAGCGGCCGTCAGCCTTTGCCCCGGAGGTTTGTGATTTGGGCACGAGGGCCGCAATACCCGCGTCGTCGCATGCCTTGATCTCTGGTGCGCTGAAGTATCCACGGTCTGCCAGTGCCTTGATTTTCTTCTTGCCCATCGCGTCGCGCGCTGCTTTGGCCATTGGGCTCAACTGCGTCCGGTCGTTGCCGACATTCGTGACTTCGTGGGTAACGATGAGATGGTGCCGGGCGTCGACGGCGACCTGAACGTTATAGCCAACCACGCCCGTACCCTTGGCTTGAGAGATCATTGAGCGTGAATCCGGGTCGGTCAGCGAGATCTGCTTTTCCGGCAGATCGTTCAGAAGCTCAGCAGCACGATTCAGATCACGCATCTGTTCACGCAACGTTTCGATCTTCTCCCGTAGCCGTTCAGTCTTCGCTTCTACCTCGGCTGGTTGGGTACGATCGGCGGTCTCCAGCGCGTCCAGATAACGCTGGATGCTTTGCTCGATCTGCTCCTGACGTCGTGCAATCTTGTTGGGCGTGAAGTTGTTGTCGCGGCTGTTGACCGCCTTGAACTTGCTGCCGTCGATGGCGACGACCGCTTGTGTGAACAGCTTCAGGTCCCGGCATATCATCACGAAGCGACGGCACACGTTGCGAATGCCTTCGCCATTGCTTCGCCTGAACTCGGCAATCGTCTTGAAGTCTGGCGCAAGCCGGCCGGTCAGCCACATCAATTCAACATTGCGCTGGCACTCCCGCTCCAGGCGTCGGCTAGACTGCACCCGATTGAGATAACCGTAGATATAGATCTTGAGCAGCACGCCCGGGTGGTAAGAAGGTCGGCCGGTGCTCGCCGGCGTGGTTCCTTCGAATCCGAGGGACGCCAGTTCGAGTTCTTCGACGAATGCGTCAACAATCCGTACAGTGTTGTCTTCAGCGATGAAGTCATCGAGACACTCTGGCAATAGTGTGGTCTGACTGCGCTCCGCACCTTCGACAAATCGCCCCATCTGCGCCTCTCGTTTCAGCAGGTTGATTCAGTCTAGGTGATCACACGCGTTTTTACACGGCCTCGGCCATTTCCTGCCACACCTCGAACGGCCTCCGATAAGGCTCCGCAGAGAGGCGAGTTTCGATACGAAGGCGTCCGGATCTTGCTCGAAATGGTGATAGTCCTCTCGCCACAATATGACTCGCTGGGCCATCGGCGCATTCACGCAGACAAGCTTGCCCTTCATATGCATCGTTTCGAGCAGCGCTGGCGGTAACTGCACGTTGCCAATCTTCTTGCTCTCTGCTTCCACCCACACCGGGCGGCCGGGCGACAAAGTACTAAGCTTTTGTTGCAGCAGGCTATCAAAGTATTTCTGCGTCGGCTGCGGCGTACCAGGTATCGCACCAATAACCGAGCCCCGGTGAGACGCGAGCGCCTCCAGATTCAAGACCTGCGCACCGACGGCTTCGAGTTGATCGAGCAATCGAGTCTTTCCACAACCAGTCGAGCCTGACAGGACCACATACGAGAACTCGCGCGGTAGCTTTGTCAGTTGCTCGTTGACCCAACGTCGATAGCCCTTCCAGCCACCAGGTAGACGGTCCACCTTATAACCGATCGTATCGAGAGCATCAAACCAAAGTCGACTGCGCTTTCCGCCGCGAAAGCAATACACAAGCACCCTGCCATGACGTGGGCGGGCCGCAATTACGGTGTCAAGGTGACGCGAAATGTTTTTCAGGGAATAGGACACGCCGATCAGGTATGCACGCATTTTGTCGGTCCGATGCAAGGTGCCGACCTCGGCGTATTCGTAATTGCTGACCACGGGGAGGTTGATTGCCCCAGGGATGTGATCCACGGCGTATTCCCGTTCGCTGCGCGCGTCGATGATGAGGTCGTAATCTTCGAATCGGTACATGCCCACCTGCCTTGTAATTTTTGGCGTACAACGAATTTTCTCTACGCCATCCAGACAACCGGTCGAGTGCAGGCATGGTACGAACCCCTTACCTCTCTGGCAAGCCCTACCACCCGGCAGGTCTGTCACCGCTGGGGTTCCCTCCCATGTCGCGAAAGATGGTCTCGCGCCCGCTTGGAACGGAACCCCAGCTGTAACCGGCCGCGGCCTCCGGACCACCCCCTTTTACATTTTTTGGGGATAAGCGCTACACTAGACACTGTATATTCGCCGCCGGCCATGATCGCTGCATGGAATGCGGTCCTTTTAACTCGATTAGGACTCCATCCTATATGAAGCTTTTCAACCCGCTTACCTATTTGCACCGGAACCCCTGCACGTTGCCATACCATGAGCACTTGCGCACAAACGCCCTTCTCCCGACTGGGCTCGCATTCAAAACCGTTTACCCGGCACCCTTAAATTTCTATAATTAAGTGCCTCGATCCACCGCGTTTTAGTTGCGCGAACAACGGCGAAATATGCCCTACCTTAAAGAACTGCGCTTCTCCGTCTCCAGCATGATGGTCCCCGCGGCGCGCAACTGGCGTCGAACCTGCGATAGTGTCCTGTGCAACCTTGGCGTGTCGGCAGCGTGCGCAATGCCACTCCTCATGCTCTGGCGCGTCGGGGACGGCATTCATCAGGTTACGCTCGCACGAAAGATGTCGATCGATAGTTCATCGACGGTTCGCCTGCTTGACCAGCTTAGCGCAGCGGGACTTGTCCGGCAGGAATACGATCGAACTGACCGACGCGCGAAGGTTGTGACCTTGACGGATGCGGGTACGCGTGTGGCGGCCTCGATTGATGGTGCCCTGAACCAATTGCGTGCGGAAGTGCTCGAGGGCTGCAGCAAGGAGGAACTGGAGGCGACGCTCAGAGTGCTTCAGATGTTCGCGAAATCGGGCGAGGCGGGTGCGACTGATGCCGAGACCATGCAGTGAACGGCCGCTTCGCGACTGGTAGCCCGTCGCGCCAATGCTCCGGCGCCATGATCTGGTCCCCGTGCCACCACTCAGGCGATGATGCGTCGGAAAACAGGGTGAGGCGGATCCCGACGCTCTCGAACGACGCTTCGCGCTCGTGGCTGGTCCAGGCCATGCTCGACATGGATCGCCTCATCGAGTTCGGCCAGTCTACTGTGATGAATGTCGACGTCGATGGATTTTGAATCATCGGGCGCGGCGTTAGCAAGTCAGTGGACCCGACAGGGTCGCCGGTTATGAAGCACCATCTTTCAAACGTTTGGCAGTACAACTGCCCATCTGGCAAGCCTGACACATGCATGCAGTCCGTTTCTACATCACGAACAAGAAGTTTGCGAAAGGCGTCGTGTCCATACGTGCACGAGAAGGCCGGTTGCCCCAGATTGCGATGGCGATGAATCGGCTGATGACCGTCATGCTCAAATCGGAAACTTGACGAAGCTCTCGTGGATTCCAGCGACAAGTGCGCCTCTGATTGGCCGGGGCGCACTTGTCTTCAACTGCGCTTACTGGCTCGCACCTGCCGGGGAATTCAGCTTTTTCTCCGCGTTCTGCAGTTTTTCCGGATAGTTCGGGTCGTTTGTCGCCGGGTTGTAGCCAGCACCTTCCAGGCGTTTCAGTTCGGCGGTATTCTTCGCCCGAGCAGCCTTATGTTCTGCCTTGCGCTGGGCTCTGGCTTGCGCCCGCACCCGTTTCTCTGCCGCCTTGGCGTCCGAGGCAGGAGCTCGAGTGGTAGCGACCGGCGCGCTTGCGTCGGTTTGCGCAAACGCAGGTGCTGCCGTGCCAATCAGGAAAGCCGCCGTGGCGGTGATCAGAGTGAATTTGTTGACGGAGGAAAGCATTCATTGCCCCTTGAGATTGACTCGTAAGTTTTTTTAAAAGCGCTGGGGATGTCCGGCGCTGTCTCCAGCATATCTCGCAATCATGCCGGACTTGCAGAGGCCATCGCTCATAAGATGTTTAAGTGAATGCTGGCAAAAATCGCTGTCCGCAAACGACCAGGGAAAACCCTATCGGTCACGCCCGTCAGGAACAGTTCCACGCCGCCGATGCCCCCCTTATTTCATTTCTAATTCAACGGTGAATTAATGATCCAAGGCCACGCGACGATGGAGCGAACCCGTTGACGGTCCAGTTCAAGGTCGCGAAACGAGTCGTACAGATGGTGTTCGAGCGCATCGATACTGTCGAAGACGCGGTAGTGAAAGGACTTTTCCCGCAGATCGTCCCAGAGATGTTCAACTGGATTGGACTCAGGCGAGTACGGCGGGAGCGTGAGCAGGCGCAGATTGTGGGCCAGCCTGAGCGAAGCACTCTGATGCCGCCCGGCGCCATCGAGGACCATCAGGATCCGGTCGACGGGATGACGCGCGCAGACCTCATCGAGAAACGTCTGCATGCAGGCGCCATTGACGTGCGGCAGGATCAGCAAGTCGAGCGCGCCATCAGTCACGGAGACGGCTGCATAAGCGTACGTGTACTCCTGCGTTACCATCGCCTGACACAGTGGGCGAACGGGTTTGGGGCACTAGCAACGCCGCGTGTCGGAGATGCGACCGAAGCGCGCTTCGTCCTGAAACATCAGGCGGATCGCCCTGTGGTCCGGCCACGCGCGGTCGATTTCGAGGAGGACGTCGGGGAGTTTTTTTCAGGCGTCCTGGGCGGCCACATCGGCCTGGGGGTCTCGCTTGTCGGGGGCCAGCTTGCGCCAGCCGTGACTGTGTAGCAGGTTGTAGGCGGAAGCCAGGGCAACCTTGCGCCCCAGTCGCTCGTCCAGCGCCTGCTTGATCTCGCCGACCACCAGGATGCCGCCCACACCGGCCTTCTCGAAGAAGGGCGCAAGAAAGGCCGCCTCTTCTTCTCGCGTCATACCGTATCCAATTCACCGAAGCAAAACCAACTGCGGCACAGCATTACGCCCGCACCAAACGATGGCGTTCTGCTCGTATTTACTACCAAGCTCTTTCGCCGTCTCGAGTGCAAGCCCCAGAGCCAGAAAGCTCGGCTCGCCCCACACTGTCGACGGGTGTTGCCCGATGCCATCAACGAATCTCACGCGGAGCTGGGTCAGCTCGTGCGCCAGTGCCTCCTGGCGTCGAGCATTGCCTTCATCGCCGCAATGTCGACTGAACGGATTGCAGGCCGTGATAAATGCGCTGGACTCGACGCCGGCAGCCTCGTGGAGGGCCGCCAGCGCAGCGTTGGGCATGCCTACGCGTAGTGTCATGGGCATATCGCCACCAACGAGATAGTGCGTCTCAAGGTAGGCGTTGATCGTGCCCGGGTCGACGGCGGATGCAGAATTCATGGCAGTCTATGTAACGCTGAAGCAAAGCTGTGACGACGCCGCGTTTTGTCATTGACGTGGATGTTGCCGAGGTGGCAATTCCGCCAGAACCGCCCGCACCTTCATGTTGAATGACGGTAGGCGCGCCACGAATACGCGCCTGAATTTGTACTGGCGCCCCTGCGCATCGGTTGAGCAGCGACGGCCGGCGTCAGTGAGTTCACGCTCCATGCGCAAGCTTCGAATGGCGGCGTGAATATCCGAAATAGACCACCATGCCGATCAATAGCCAGATGACAAACGCTAGCCACGTGATGATTTGCAGATTGATCATCAGGAAGAGGCACGACGCGACGGCCAGCACCGGGACGACAGGTACACCCGGGCAGCGGAACGCGCGCGGCAGTTCAGGGTGCGTGCGGCGCAGGATCAGGACGGCGATTGACACCATCGAGAATGCGGCAAGCGTCCCGATGTTGATCAGTTCAGCGAGCACATTGAGCGGCACCAGCGCGCCGATCAGGCCGAAGAAAACGCCGACAACCCAGGTCGTGAGGAAGGGTGTCGCGAAACGCGGATGCACGCGCGAGAACCGTGCAGGCAACAGGCCGTCGCGCGACATCGCGAAGATCACGCGTGTCTGGCCGTACGCCATCACGAGAATCACGGTGAGCATACCGAGCACGGCCCCAAGATCGATGAAACCTGCGACCCAGGTTTGACCCGCAACCTGCAACGCGTACGACACCGGATGAGAAACGTTGGCGAACTGCGCGAACGGCACGATGCCCGTTACGACGGCTGCTACCGCGACGTATAGTACCGCGCACACACCGAGCGACGCGATGATGCCGACCGGCAGATCGCGCTTCGGATTTTTCACCTCCTCTGCCGCCGACGACACCGCGTCGAAGCCGATGAACGCGAAAAACATTACCGCTGCTGCGCCGAACACACCGTGCCAGCCGTTCGGCATGAACGGATGCCAGTTCGCGGGAGTTACATGGAACGCACCGACCGCGATCACCAGCAGCACGACAGTCACCTTGATCGCGACCATCAGGTTGTTCACGCGGGTCGATTCGCGCACGCCAATCGACAGCAGCGTCGTGATCGCCATCATCACCAGGAACGCGGGCAGGTTGAAGAGCGTTTCGTGGCCCGGCAACGCACCGGGTGCGGCGGTGAGCCCGACCGGCAGCGAGATGCCGAAGCCCGACAGCAGCGACTGCAGATACCCCGACCAGCCGACCGACACCGCCGACGTCGCCAGCCCGTATTCGAGCATCAGGTCCCAGCCGATGATCCATGCAGCGAGTTCGCCGAGCGTTGCGTACGAATAGGTATAAATCGATCCGGCTACGGGAATCGTCGACGCGAATTCGGCGTACGCGAGCGCAGCGAATCCGCAGGCGGTCGCCGCCATCAGGAATGAGATCATCAGCGCGGGGCCGGCCTGGACCGCGCCCGTGCCCGTCAGCACGAAAATGCCAGTGCCGATGATGGCGCCGACGCCGAGGAAAGTGAGATCGAGCGCGCCGAGCGCCTTCTGGAGTCCGGCCTCTTGTGCGCCGATGAGCATGTGTTCGACGTTTTTCTTGCGAAAGAGGGACATTGAAGTAGGTTTCCGTAATGAACGCATGCGATGCATCGAACCGCGTCAAACGTTCAATATTACCGGATATGCGGCGCGCACCTGATCAAATAGGCAACTGCCACTGTCATTTCTGTCAAATTTCCTGATGCCGGTCTTATCGTGACAGCGGAGGGTCAACGAAAACTTGACGCAGATTACTGATCCACAAACCGCCGCGCAGCGTCGGCGGATTGCAGATATCAAGACCTTGTCGTTCAGTATTTCGCGTACGGGAACTGCGTGGCTGACCGATCGCTTGTCCGGCAGATCAGCGAATTGCCAATGTCGGTTGCCAACGTCGGCCAATCATCGTGCTGAAAAGGTGCGCGCGCATTCCCTTGTACCAGGCACGTTGCCGCAAAATCGTCATTCGAACATTCGGAGACCTTCCGGTTTGGACTGTCGAGAGGGCCGCGATGCGACTTCGAGCACGCAGACCTTCTTTGCCGGCATCGCGGTAGCGTCCTAACCATTTGCGAAGCGTCGATCTCGAAACGCCACAGCGCACGCGTGCCGTACCGGCAGCGATACCCGTCATTTGTGTGGTTCACACACATCGTTTCAACCAGTATGAACCAACGGCCCGTGATTGCGACACGATCGCGCTGGGTGCTGATGTGTGACGAGACCGGCATCGCCGGGCTCTCTTTCCAGGTTGAGGCGGCAGCAGAACTGCACCCCATCCATAATTGGCCGCGCTGCCAGCAGCGTAAGCCCGCGTGCAACGCGCGCCCACGCTCGATGAAAAAGCCCCGGCAGGTGAGTACCGGGGCTTAGTGCCTGCCGCGCTGTTCCATACAGCCGCAAGCTCTGCAGGTTTAGGGGTCGATTTCCGGGCACTCACGCAGTTATCCCGGCGCGTTAAGGGCCGATTGCTCGGTGGATTTCCCAAGGTACGCCAACCGGACGCTATGTTAGCAGGCGATACAGCCGCGTCGCGTCATTTTTCGTCCCGTCTCCAGCGGCGGTCAAGGCGGGATCTCGCTTAAGACACGGCGAATTCGCACGCGGCTTTTTCGGAAGGAAATTATTTCAGCGGGTCCGTAGGCGCGCTGTTTGCCGACGCCATTGGTAACGATAACAATGGCGGCATATCCGCGTACCGATAGCGAAGCGACGGGCACTATGGTCGCACCCGCGTACGTCGCCAAAGGTGGAAGTCAAGCTGGCCGCCATGGAAGCCACAGCACGCACAGTGCTGGCAGTATCAAGTTCGACGTACGGCATCTTCGGGCTGCACAAGGCGGCCCCTCTAGAACGCTTCGACCTCGTCATCACCGACGACGGTCTCCCCCCGGATGCGGCACTCGGCATGCGAAAGGCGCGCGTCGAACTCGAGTTGGCGACGGTCAGTTAAGTCGCGGCGAGCCATGTACTGCCTTGGCCTCCGGCCGCTGGAAGAGAGCCCGGCGGCACTCGACTGCCAGCCATAACAGATAGCGGGGGCCGCGGAGCAACATACGTGCGTTTTTTGCCAACAGCCAGGTTTGCGCGTCCGTGATTGTCACCGGCTTCATCGCTTTTTTCATCGCCCGCAGGAGCAGTACCTTCAGCGGCTTTCTCGCCGTCACGACGAGAGCGACCATCGCAGCCGTCACTGCATTCGCGAAGCTGTACTTCGGACGCTTCTGGTTCCGGATCTCCGGGTCGGCAGCCGCTACGCTAGCATTAGCGTGGGTGGCCATCATTGGGACTATCGCTGTCTGGCAAAACCCGAGTGTGCCCGCGTCGCGGGGCTTCATGCCGGCCGTCTTTCTGCTGGCCGCTGTGTGCAGCGTGAGTCTGCAACTTGCGATCACCAACTCCGCGTCGCCAACTTGAGGTACGTCCGGCAGGCCGGTGAGGCAGTGCTCGGCACGCAAGTACAATGGGCAGATGTTGTGCCTATCAATGCTACGAACTGGCAACATAAGCAATACTTCACATATCGATCGCCTTTCAGCAGCGAGCCTTACTGCGACAATACGTTACGTGGCCTGCCCATCAGTACCGGCTGGAACACCACTGCGCTGATCAGCGTGCAAACAAGCGACAACGCGAGCAGCCGTCCCATGCTGGCAGTGCCAGGATGGTGCGACAGCCAAAGGCTGCCGAACGCAGTAGCCGTGGTGGCGGCACTGCACAGGACTGCCTGAGTGAGGCCTGACTGCAACAAGCCAGTACGACCGCTGCGCCAGGCCATCACGTAGTAGATTTTGAAGGCGACGCCAATGCCAAGCATCAAGGGAAGCGCAATGATATTTGCGAAATTGAGCGGCATGTGAAGTACGCCACACACTTCAAGTGTCAGGACCGCCGAAACGAGCAGAGGGATCAGTGTACGCAGGACGTCATCTAAGCGGCCCAGCGCCACCCAGAGGAGGACCGTGATCGACAACAGCGCGAGACATGTCGCCTGCACGAATGCAATGACGATCGTGTTCGCCGCGTGAAGGATCGAGATCGGGCCACCCGTCGCCCCCGGCTCGACCGCCTGTACCGCTTTCGCAAAGTTCCGCAACATAGTGTCATCACCGGGATCAATGCCCGCCGGCACCTTCGGCGAGACCTCAACGAGTGCCTTGCCATTGGCTGAGATCCAGTCTCGCGCAATCGTCGGCGGCAGATTCGCGCGCGTAATCGCAGCAGGCTGTAATAGTGCCGCGAGTTGTCCAAGTGAGATCTGCAAGGGTTCAGCCATCGCTTTTTCCGCACGGTCGCGAGTAGCGGCATCCGCTGTCGCGAGCCTTACTAGCGTGCCGGACAGGTGTTTCGCTTCGGACGCCCCGGGCCCAGGATGGTCTTCGGCCGCGAGGGCTAGCTGATTGGCAGCACGTTTCAACGCGGCGATCGTCAGGTCGCCCGGAACCGGCGGTGTCGGTGTCTGCGTCAGCGCAGGCAGCAGTTGCTGTGCAGCGACCGTAACCAGTGCGAGTTTTTGTGGTTGATCCGCGGGAATAAACGTCGACAGCGTCGCTGTGCGACCGACTTGCGGCAGTCGGGACAGACGTGCTGCGATCCTGTCGGCCTCTGCCAGTGACGGTGCGAGCACACGTACATTGTTGACGGCAGCTTCGGGCTCATCCTTCAGAGACAGCAGGGTCGACATCGACTCCGTGTGTGGATCCTTCAGATGCAGGGGGTTAAAGTCGAAACGCAAATGTAACAGCGATGGCGATGCGCCAAGAATGACGATGGCGGTCCAAATCAGTACCGGTGTTCGGTTGCGAGCGAGAAACGCATCGATAGGCGCCAGCCCGGGAAAACCGGGCGACGCCGCTTCTCCGGGCGGATTGAAAATCTTCAGAAGCGCGGGTAGCAGCGTCACATTAGTCAGATAGGCAACGAGCATACCGACGCCCGCGATTTTCCCGAGTTCTGATACGCCCCGGTAAGCAGTGGGCCAAAAGGAAAAAAAACTTATTGCAACAGCGATGGTCGCAAGCCGCAACCGTATGCCGATGGCATCAGCCGTGTTGACCAACGCAACGGCAAGCCGGTCCTCGCGATGCCGCTCATCCCGGTACTTCACACCGAACTGCACGCCAAAGTCGACGCCGAGTCCGACAAACAACACCATGAACGCGACCGAAATCATATTAAAGGCGCTGACCATCAGCAGGCCCAGCGCGGCCGTGACAGCCAGGCCGACAAACAGTGTGATGAACACGGCGACGATCAATCGCCCCGAGCGAAGCGCCAACCATAGAACGGCCAGCACGCACAGAAAAGTCGCGATGCCATTGGTTACCGCGCCGTCCTTTATGGATGCGAACTCCTCGTCTGCGAGCGGTTGTTCACCGGTAATCCGGATACGTGCACCATATCGATCATCAAGGTGGAGCGAACTGGCCGTCGCTCGCACCCTGTTTGACGCGCGGGCGCCGGCCTGCAGCGCGTGATAGTCAACAACCGAACGCACGGTAATGAATGCGCGTGCCGGCGTGGCGAGCGTGCCCCCGCTCGCCAGTGCCCGCCACGAAAAGGCCCCCGGCTGCCCTGCCAGCACGTGGTCAAGGACATTGGCACTTTTCGACAGGAGATGGCTCATATCTTCAAGCTTCACCTGCCCAGCCTGTAGCGGCAACAATAGACTCGCCGTGAGTAAGTTCGCAAGGCCCGCGAGACTCGGGTCATGCGCCAGCGAGTTAAGCAACGGTCGCGCCTTCACGAGTTGCGCGGTCGTCGACCGGACCTCATCGAGAGAAAGAAACAGGAGGCCGTTGCGCTCGAAGAACGTTCCGCCGCCCGGTTGGGCAACCGAAACGAAGTCCTGGGTTTCCTTTTGCAGCGCGGCGGTAAGCGCATTCGCGGCGGCGGCGGCGAACTCTGGCGCATCTGCTTCCACCACGACGAGCATTGTCTCCCCTCTTTGTGGAAACGCCTCTTCCATCGCTTTCTCGCGCGCGGCCCATTGTTTGTTGCTTCCCAGAAGGCGGCTACTGTCCGTGTTGATCCTGAAGTGGTTTGCGACGTAGTAGCCGCTAAGAGTCGCTACCACAAGCGAAAGCACAACCACCATAATCGGGTGTCGGACTGACAAGGCGACGACACGAACAACGAGTGGCTTTTTCATGCGAGCGATGGGTCGGTGTGCCTGGAGCGCCCATTCTGGCAGATTATGAAGGCCAATACGATATGCCTTGATTCGTTTGCCAATGCGGCGGACGGCATAAACGTACTTGAAGATGCGGTTGAGAAAACCGGTGCGGTCACACACGTCGAAAAAATGTATGACGGCCTGATCGGAAAAGGCCGCCTGACGCAAGCCGCTCAAATATGGAGTTGACCCTGTAACTCAGGACACTCGGGCACCGTTAAGTTGATGATGCAGCGGTTCGCCGGAACTCCCGTGGGGAGCGGTACTTTAATGCCTTATGCGGGTGTTGCTCGTTATAGTGTTCAAAGACGCCGGCCAGATGTGTGAGCGCTGTTGGCACATCAGGCTTGTGCATGAAGGCGATGTAATCGTGTTTGATTGTCTTCACGAACGACTCGGCCATGCCGTTACTCTGCGGCGAACGAACGGGTGTAGTCAACGGCTCCAGACCCAGCTCGCGAGCGAAACTGCGCGTGCGATGGTCGATGTAGGCAGAGCCATTGTCCGACAGCCATTCGATGGGCGCGTCTGCCTGCGTCGTGCCGAAGCGTTGCTCGACCGCTGCGAGCATCACGTCACGCACGACGTCACCGCTGTGGCCGCCAGTAGTCGCTGCCCAGCTGATGGCTTCCCGGTCGTGGCAGTCCAACGCAAACGTCACGCGCAACGGCGAGCCGTCGTCACAACGGAACTTGAAACCGTCCGAGCACCAGCGGACATTGCTCTGGTCAACGGCGATGCGCCCATCATGTCGGCGGGTATCACGACGTTGGCCAAGGCGCCGAAGGAGCAACTGATGGTCGCGCATGACGCGATAGACCCGCTTGGCGTTCACGCACGGCGCACCTGTCGTTTCGTGACTACGTCGCAGCAGCGCCCAGACTCGCCGGTATCCGTAAGTCGGCAAGCCCGCCACATGTTCGTGGATTGCGGCGACCAGCTCCGTGTCGTCGGTCTGTCGGGCGCGGCGTCCGTCCTGCCAGTCCGGAGACCGGGTTTTTCTGACTGCCAGAGCAGAGCGCGCAACGCCGAGAACATCGCAGACCGTTTTCATTGGTCGTCCCCGGGCAGTAAGGGCGAGCGCGCAATCCAGTTTTTTGAGCGGCCATACTCGACTGCTTCCTTCAGGATTTCTGCCTCCTGCGTCTTTTTGCCAAGCAGACGCTGCAGCTCCCTGATTTCCTTCATCGCTGTGGCTAACTGCGAGGCGGGCACCACGGCTTCTCCAGCCTTCACCGCAGCCAGGCTGCCTTCATCGTATTGCTTGCGCCACGCAAACACCTGGTTTGGGTTCATCCCGTGCCGACGGGCAACGGCCGAAACCGTTGCTCCCGGCTCCAGGGTTTCCTGCACGATGGCCACTTTTTCTTGAACCGAACGCCGACGACGGCGCTCTGGCTCGGTCAGAACTTCAATGCTTTCCACAATTTGCCTAGGCTTGAAACTAGTCACAAGACTACCTCTTATTTTAAGAGGTGCCACATGTCCTGAGAATCAAGGGGCTACTCCAAAATATTTTCTCACTACCGCTCCCGAGGACGCGACACTTGAGCAGCTTGTGTTCGTGACCAAGATGCGCTGGCGCATCGAGCGCGACTATCAGGACCTGAAACAGGAGTGCGGGCTCGGTCACTACGAAGGACGAGGCTGGCGTGGCTTTCACCACCACGCCACACTGAGTATCGCTGCATATGGGTTTCTGATGGCTCAGCGACTCAGGATGCGATCAAATGGACCCGATAAAAAAACTTCCTTGAACTCGCGCTGCCTGCCCTTCCCCCGGATTACGTCCCACGGGGCAGTCCAGCGCGCTCAACGCCACGTTCCTGATTCATTACCACGTTGCGCATCCTGCTTGGACTGCGGCTCATGCAACGGTGGCACTCTTCCTGTACGGCAATAGAGCGCGCAACTAATTATGTGACACAGTAAGGCTTCTATGGGGAATTGGTAGTCAACCCCTTTTTTCGATGTGTTTTTCATGGGTCAGTTGCCTCCGTTTGACAGAGTCAGGTTATCCACCGCTGGTCAGCGTCGCGGTCATAACACTCGAACCGCTGACCAGCGGTGGATAACCTGATGTTTGCTATAGGTCTATGCAATTCGGTCTGGACTCTTTTTCATCAGGCGCGTGACTAAAACGTTCAAGGTCGGAGTGTCTGGTATCCCGGGGTATGCCCCGGGCCAACTTCTATCCGTGCCGGCGCGAGGCCGGTCACCACATACCGCATGCGCAAAGCGTAAGCGGTAATTTCGGCTCATCTGGAACATGCGGGTGAGAGGGAACAAGATTGCGTCCGCAGCTTACACATTGCGGACGCAACTTATGACTGACCTACAAACTGACTTTGACTTCCTGCCCCTGCGGGTGATCGGCAAATCGGCCGACGGCAAGAACCGGTACGACCGTGAGGGCAAGCGCAAGCTGATCGAGGCGTGCCAAAAGCCTGGGGCCTCCGTGGCCGGGCTGGCGCTGAAGGCTGGAGTGAACGCCAACCAGCTTCGCAAATGGATTAGCCTGGCGCGCCAAAAGACACGTCCCCGACGTGCACGGCAGTCGGCGCCAGCCATGGCACCGGCATTCGTTCCTGTTCTGGAAGTGGTTGGTGCTGAGGCGATGCACTTGCCATCCAGGCCGGCGCTGCCCGACGCTGAGCCAGTTGCGGCACGGCGCGAGCCGATGCGGGCCTCACAACGCCCGCCGTTGCCTTCACGGCTGGTGGCGCAATTGCCCAACGGGGTAAGTCTTGAACTTGAATGTGCGCAACAGGACACGGCACTGCTCAGGGCGATGATCGACGCATTGAGGAGTCGCTGATGCTGCGCTTCGCCGATGACCTGCACGTCTACCTGTACCGCGAGCCGATCGATTTCCGTTGCGGCATCAACACCCTTGCCGCCCTGGTTGAGGAATCGATGCAGTTGGACCCGCTCGCCCGTGCCGTCTATGCATTCCACAACCGCAAATGCGATCGCATCAAGCTTCTGCTGTACGAGCGCACCGGTTTCTGGCTGCTGCTGCGTCGGCTCGAGGAAGACCGTTTCGTGTGGCCCCGGCGGAATCAGGAGGTGATCGAACTGACAACGCAGCAGCTTCACTGGTTGCTCGACGGCATCGACATCGACGGCATCGACATCGACGCGCTTCGTCGTCATCCCGTGCGCCATTACCAGCACGTCAGCTAGCCCGATGCGTTGCACGTAAACAACGGCAGGCGCGCCATTTACGAATTGACGTAAACCCACGGCGCACTGCGTTTCGCTATCCTGGAGTGCATGAAGAATGCACCCGACCTCAAACGCGTACCCAGGGCGGTCCAGGGCTATATCCACGCTCTCCAGGCACGTGTAGCCGGCGACGCGAAACATATCGGCGAACTGAACCAGCGCGTCGAGCAACTCGAGGAGCAGCTCCGCCTGCTGCAGGCCGAGCGTTTCGCACCGAAAAGCGAAAAACGCAAAGATCGCGTGTTCGACGAAGCCGAGCAGATTGCACGGACCGAACCGGGCGACGAAGACGATGACGGTGTCCAGCCTGAGCTGCCCGACACCGGATTGCCACCGGCCAGCCAGCCTGAACGACGCAAGGCCGGACGCAAGCCATTGCCGGCGTACCTGACGCGTGAACCAGTCGAATACGACCTGCCGGAGGACCAGCGCGGCTGCCCCTGTTGCGGCAATCAGCTGCATCGCATCGGCGAGGACGTCAGCGAACAGTTGCACGTCGAGGTCAAGTGGACAGTCCGCAAGAACGTGCGTTCCAAGTGGGCGTGCCGGCACTGCGAGCGGCACGCCGAACATACCCCGGTCGTGCTTGCGCCGATGCCGGTTCAGCCGATCCCGGGCAGCCATGCGGACGCATCGGTGATCGCGACGGTCGCGAGCGCGAAGTACGTCGACGGCATGCCGCTGTACCGGATGCAGGAGGCACTCGCGCGCTGGCAGATCCCGGTGAGTCGCGGCACGCTCGCCCACTGGATCATTCGCCCCAGCGAACTGCACTACAGCCGCCTGTATGATGCGCTGCATAAAACGTTGCTGTTGCAGCCGCTGATCCACGGCGATGAAACGACGGTTCAGGTACTCAAGGAACCCGGCAGATCCGCGCAGAGCAAGAGTTACATGTGGTGCTACCGCAGCGCCCAGGACTGCGCCGAGCCCGTGGTGCTGTTCGAGTACCAGCCGGGGCGTGGCCAGGAGCATCCGAAGAAGTTCCTCGGCGACTACAGCGGCATGCTGATGAGCGACGGCTACAGCGCCTGGCGCACCTTGAAAAAGGCAAAGCACTTCGGCTGCATGGCTCACGCCCGCAGGCTGTTCGTCAAGGCGGACAAGGCCGCCGCGAAAAAGACGGACTCCGGCAAGCAGAAGATGCCGAACGCTCGCGTGGCGAAGGCGCTTGAGTACTTCCAGGCCCTGTACCGTGTCGAGGCGCTGGCCAAAGGCGATCTGCCTACTGGCCTGACGCGAGCCGACTACACGTACGACCTGCGGCAAAAGCACAGTGTGCCGCTGCTTGAGTCCTTCAAGGCATGGCTCGATGAACTGGCGCCGAAGGTGGCGCCCCAGAGCCTGCTCGGCAAGGCGATTGCCTACACGCGCAACCAATGGGAATATCTCAGCCGCTACGTCACTGACGGTTGCGCCGCAATCGATAACAACGTGATCGAGCGCGATATCAGGCCGTTTGCTACTTCAAGAAAATCGTGGCTGTTCAGCGACACAGTTGATGGCGCAAAGGCCAGCGCCACGATCTACAGCCTGGTCCTCACATGCCGGGCCTGCGGCGTCGAGCCGTACGACTATCTGCTGCATGTACTCACGGAGCTGCCGCAGCGTGCGCCGGATGCCGACGTGACCGACCTGCTGCCGTTCAATTATGCGCGGCAACAACAGGCCAAGGCACAGACCGGCTGACGCACCGAACGCGCGCCGGTCATCATGACTGCGCGCGCTCCCATCACCCCGATGCAGACATCGCCGGTTGATTTTAACCGCCGAGGTGCGGCTACGCTCGGCCGTCACTTGCAAATGATTCTCGATTCGGCGTGCTAAATTCACCGCTTACGTATGACGCGCGAGGAAATGGGCAACTACCTGGGCCTGCAACTTGAGACGGTCAGCCGCGCTCTCTCAAAGTTCCAGAAGGCCGGATTCATCGAGGTGAATGGCAAGCAGATACACATTGTCGACCGCAGCGAACTCGAACGCATCTGAACCTGTCAGAAGGACATCCGCGGTAACGTGGTATGTGACTGCGGCCGCCCCATCCGCAATTGTCGTAATTTCTCGACGATGCTCACACACCATCAGTTGCCGCTTGATAGAGGTACCTCATTCGAACCGACTGGCGCCGATGAAGTCATGCCGCACTATATTTCCCCACCGTGGCGCGCGACAAATTTTTCCTGCTCGACACGAGCGGTGACGTCCCGGGCTATTGCAACCGAGCCAAGCACCTCACTTCTTGATTCTTCACCATCGCGAACGTCATTTCGACGTAAAGCTTCTGGCCTGTCTTGCTGGTCGCACGGGTCAACGTCGCGCGGCCATGCAGTCTTGTACGACCACTTGTCATCGCCGCTTCGAAGCCGCACCAGTGTGCGGCTCGCAGATGTTCCGGGATGATCAGATCGAGGTTCTGGCCTAGTGCCTAAGGCTGCGCTGATCAAGCCGCGTAAACACGACAGGTTGCGACCAAGGCATGTGTAATCTTTCGAGATCGCGAATGACGGCCGTAAAAGCGGGCATTCCGTGTCACGTTACGCCCCTCGAGGGGCTCTGCGCGGGCTATTTGCCCGTCTTTGGCCCTTTACGGGCGCACCTGTGCCGTCGCGCGACCTCGCCACATGTACAGATTGGCCAGCGCGAGTGCAACGAAGGCGCGATTGGCGTTCTTCGCCAGACCGCGATAGCGAACCTTCGTGAAGCCCCACAACCGCTTCACGACCGCGAACACATGCTCGACCCGGGCACGGATCTTCGACTTGTTGCGATTCTTGCGGCGCGCCACCTCGTCGACGATGCCCTTGCGGCGCGTGCGCTTGTTGGTGAAGTCGCGCGCCTTCGGTGCCTTGCCATGGATCAGCGCTTTCTGACTCGCGTATGCGCTGTCGCCGTACACGCGTTGCTCCTCACCGTGCAGCAACTGTGGCAGCGGATACTTGTCATGCACGTTCGCCGCCGTTACGACTGCGCTATGAGCAAGCCCGCTCTGACTGTCCACGCCGATATGGAGCTTCATGCCGAAATGCCACTGCTTGCCTTTGCGTGTCTGATGCATTTCGGGGTCACGCGCCTTGTCCTTGTTCTTCGTCGACGAGGGTGCACCGATCAGTGTGGCATCGACAATCGTGCCGCTCTTGAGCTTTGCTCCCCGCGCCTGCAGCACCTGACCCACTTCCGCGAAGATCCGCTCGCCCAGCTTGTGCTCTTCCAGCAGATGCCGGAATTTGAGCAGCGTGGTCGCGTCCGGAACCGTTTCGCTGCCAAGGTCGATCCCAACGAAACGGCGCAGGCTGAGACTGTCGTACAGCGCCTCTTCGCACGCAAGGTCCGCAAGGTTGAACCAGTGCTGCACAAAGTGAATCCGCAGCATGCGCTCCAGCACGATCGGCGGGCGGCCATTGCCACGTTTCGGATAGAACGGCTCGACCACTGCGCACAGTTGCGCCCAAGGCACGATCCTGTTCATCTCATCAAGAAACGCTTCACGTCGCGTTGGTTTGCGCTGCGCCCCGAACCCCGCGCATTGATCGACAGCCATCGCCAGTGTCAGTTGATTCATCATTTTTCGCTTTCGCCGTTGCATGCTCACGCTATAACGCGTGACCGTCATGAACGGTGGACTTATTCAGCTTTGCCCTAAGCGGCACTGTAGCCGAACAGCGCTGCTGCAGCATGGTTCCAGCGCGCGATGGCACCGGAACGGTCGGCATAGATTACGGCATCAGCCGTCTGTTCGATTATCCATTCAGCGAGCGCGGACGTTTCTTCCATGATGTCACTCCTGGGCGCTTCAAGTGCGGTGGAACTTTGAGCGGAGACCTGGTCAAGCAATAAGGTATTCACTCGATGCGCAATGGCAACGCAGAAAAGCCAGCCGCTGGATACACAGCGTTCATGGGGAGACTCCCCGGGAGGAGCGCAATCCAGGTAGTTCGTGCGAGCAGTTCTTCCATGCCAACACGCAGTTCAAGCCGGGCGAGCGGCGCACCCGGACACTCATGAATGCCGGAACCGTATAGCAGGTTGCTGGCCGGATCGCGGTCGAGCCGGAATTCATCAGGGTCTCCAAAAACCGCCTCGTCCCGGTTCGCGGATGCCCACATGAGTGTGATACGCTGGCCGCCGGGCACATCGCGACCGCCGATCTCCGCCGGTTTGGTACTGATGCGGCGAGTGGCGATGAGCGGCGCGCGGATCCGAAGTATTTCGTCGATGGCCTTTGGCAATAGCGATGGCTGCTTTCGCAAACGTTGCTGGACATCAGGATGCTCGGCGAGGTAGTGAGCGAGAATGCCCACGCACGCCGCAATCGTCCCGAGCTCGCCGACAGTCCAATTGCGCAGGATGCTGACAATTTCGTCGTCGTGTAGCAGCCGGTCCCCGATCTCCTCGCGTATCAGGCTGCTCGTGATGTCGTCTGGTGCGTCCGTGCCCGATTCCCGTCGTTGCATCAGCAAGCCCTTGATGTAGGTGTCAAATTCGACGGCCACCCGGTCGAGAGCGATTCTGTCACCCGTCAGCGTGGCTTCGCGGTTTTTGCGAATCCAGTGAAGAAGTGGCGCGCGTAATTCCCCAGACCAACCCAGAAAAGCGCACTGGATGTTCATCGCAAAGTCCTGTGCGAACCGGGCGTTAAATTCGACTTCGTCGCCGCTCGAAAGTCCATTTACCAGACTGGCGGCAATCTCCCGGCACACAGGTTCAAAGACCGCCATCCGCTGCGGGCTGAAATAAGGCTCGATAATGCTTCTGTACTGGGTATGCTCGGGAGGATCCATGCCATTGGGCACGGAGAGATAGCTCGAGACTGCATTACTGAACGTTTCAGGCTCGTTGAGCACGCGCACGACATCGTCATGGCGGAACAGGGACAAGTTCAGGTAGTCACTATGCGCAGCGGGACAGCGGTGCCGCATGTCATCATATGCCGCAGCCTGATCTCGAGTGACGTCCCCGGACCTCGGATCCCAATCGTTGGTCAGCTTCCCGTTCATGCTCAATCCTTGCCTGCATCCGGCATCGAATGCCGGCTGTGTCGTAACTTCCAGGGGCACGGCTTGATCCCGGTCAGCTGCGGGGTGTCCCGCGATTCTGCAACCGCGCAGCTGAACCAATCGTTTTGCTGCGCCTGCCCCGCTTAATATGAAACGCGTCATTAGCGAGACCCTCACATTCAATGAGAGATCTGTTCAGGACGGACCAAATAACACGGGTTGACCGTGCGCATCGAATGGAATAAACATGCCGATTGACCCGGCCTTGATCGATTCCACCATTGTGTTCAACGGCGCCTCGGCATCTTCAGTCCGCGGCACACACCCGTTTTTACCCGAGAGCGCTGCGACGAAGACGATTGCCCATTCCTGGAGAACCTGTCGCGACTCTTCGAGGAGATCGCTAAACGTGCCGATCTCTTCGGGCGTTTTGTCCACGCACATCAGAGGCGTCAACGCGCCACCCTGACCCGCCTGGAAGCGGGCCCGCTGTTCGGGCGTGCAGTCATCGGGCAACTCAACCGTGGTAAATACGAACAATAACCGCTGAGGTTCGGGTTGTTGCCGCGCGACGCGAATCAGCTCATCAAAACTCGAAATACTCATCATCAGTCATCCATGTGGATGTCGTGTCGGTAGGACGCAGTACGTCGGCCGTTCATTCAGTCACTGTGGAACCGTTCCGTCGATACGGACCTGTCGCACGCTGGATTGATACAGCAGAATCAGCGACACCCAGACGATCCCATATAAAAACATGAAGCAACTCGAGCGAACGCCAAGCCAATCAAGAATCACGCCGAAGAGGATCGGTAACAGGAAGCCACCCAGTCCGCCTGCCAGTCCAACGATGCCGGTGACGACACCCATTTGTTCCGGAAAGTCGTCGGCGACGTACTTGAACGTCGACGCCATCCCGAACGCGAACACCACGCCAAGAATGAACAGAAGCCCGATGAAAACCGGGACACCCAGATGGATGTGAAAGCTGCGCGGGCCGTCGATCGTGCTCACCACGAAAGAGGTGTCTGGGTACGACAACAGGAATAGACATATCCACGCGACCCACAATCCCC
Source organism: Burkholderia sp. WP9 (assembly GCF_900104795.1). Taxonomy (NCBI): domain Bacteria; kingdom Pseudomonadati; phylum Pseudomonadota; class Betaproteobacteria; order Burkholderiales; family Burkholderiaceae; genus Burkholderia; species Burkholderia sp. WP9. The sequence continues at coordinate 91,171 of NZ_FNTG01000005.1, read as the reverse complement.
ACCAAGTCACCTTATGCGCACCGAAGCGGTCGGACAGGGTGCCGCCCAGCGCGCGCAATACCGATCCCGGCAGCGAAAAGCCGGCGGCTAACGCCGCGGCGGTGACGACCGAAAAGCCAAACTCGCCCTTCAGATATTGCGGGATCCACAGCGATAATGCGGTGAAACCACCGAAGCAGATCGAGTAGTACTGGCAATACTTCCAGATCTTGGGGTTCTTCAGAACCTGGAACTGCCTATACCATGGCCCCGACGCTTTACCCGCGCCCGGGTCGGTCGCGGAGCCCAGCCAGAAGATCAATGCAGTGACGAGGAGCGCGAGCGCATAGATCTTCGGGACGGCGCGCCAGCCCCATGCTGCCTGCAACGAAGGCGTGATGAACAGATTCACAGCGGCACCGACCGTACCGGCACCAAAGAACCCCATCGCAAAGCCGCGCTTTTCGGGCGGGAAGAACCGCGCGACATACGGCGTCCCAACTGCGAACGATGCGCCGACCGCACCGAGACACAAGCCGATCGCGAGGAACTGCCAGAACACCGTCGCGTATGCGATCAGGAATACCGGGATGGCGCAGAGGACCAGCAATAGCGTCATCACCACGCGACCACCAAAACGGTCAGTCCAGATGCCCAGCGGGACGCGCAGTAGTGCGCCGCTCAGAACCGGCGTGGCCGTCAGCATGCCGAACTCCGTGCTGTTCAGTCCGAGCTCGGCTCGCAGCCCGATGCCCAGCACGCCAAACATCATCCAGACCACGAAGCAGACCAGAAATGCCAAAGTCGTGACACTTAGAACCAGTATGGGACTTCTTTTTGGACTCACAGCAGCTCCAGAGCAGGGCAACAAGGCTGACGGTTACGAGCGGACGTCATCGATCAATGTGGGGGTGTGGGCACGTGCCGAATGCAGATTCCGATACGCTGCAATCGGCACGCCAAATCACTATTGCATCAACAGGCCCGGGCGCACGTCCAGAGCGATGCCGCGCAGTTCGGCGCTGGATGCCAGCAGGTTCAAATATTGCTGAATCGACTTGTGCCGGACATGTTCAGAGAGATAGCGTTCGATGGTCGCCTGCACTGCTTCAAACGGAAGGGATTCACCCGCGATGCGACGCTCTACCCAGACAATATGGAAGCCATAACGCGTATTGACGAGCCCCGGTAAGAGGCCGATATGCTGGCTGCCAAAAATTGCCGCCTCGAATTCCGGCACGCTCTCGCCACGGGTCAACTGCCCCAGATTCCCGCCGACCTGCCCGGACGGACAATTGGATAACGTCCGGGCGAGCGCATAGAACCGGTCGTGATGCTGCGCGAGCTCGCGGTGCGCTTCTTCGGCGCGGGCACGGACCCGCGTCATCGCAGCCTTTTCGGTCAACGCAAAGAGGATGTGGCGCGCAAAGACCAGGTCCGGACTGCGGAATTTCTGCATGTTCGCTGCGTAGTAGCGCTGGCATTCTTCGGCGGACGGGACTGGCGTCGTGCATTCCAGTTCCAGCAGACGGTCAATGGTCTCATCGTCGAGATCGGCTCCGTTCGCCAACAGACCTATTGCAACGGCGCGCTGGGCCAGCAGTTCACGCACGACCAGCGCCCGTCGCGCAGCGTGGTCGGGATCGGGCTCGTCCGCGTGCAACGCGGATTCCGCTGCAATGGCGGCGGCTTCGATCACGGCATCGTTGACGCTAAGTACGTCAAGGGTGGCGGGCGCGGGCGAAATATCGCGGTTTGCCGACATGGAAAATTCCTCGAGTTAGCGCTTACGGACGATCTGGTGAGGCCGAACCAGGAAACCCAGCGTGGCCATGCCACTCCAGATATGGACGAGGCGGGTGAACGGGGAAATGAGGAAAATCGTGAAGCCGAGCGCGATATGGACTTTGTAGACGAGCGGTGCCTGGATGATGAGATCGGCAGCACCTGGTTGAAACGTGACGACGCCTTTCACGTAGTCGCTCAGGATTTCGAACATCGCGCCGTCCATATGAGCCAATGACAGTGGTATGGTGGCCAGCCCGAGCGCGAGCTGCAGCCACAGAATTGCCAGCACCAGGATGTCCGCATGGGCGCTATTGATGCGAATGCGCGGATCGGACAGGCGTCGGTACAGCAGGATCGACAGTCCGACGATCGCGACGATACCCGCGATGCCGCCCGCCATCACCGCAAGCCATTGATGCTGGGATGCGTTCAGGAATGGCGACACCATCCAGTGAGGCGCAAGGAATCCTGCGAAGTGGCCGCCGATCACGATCAATACGCCGACGTGGAACAGATTGCTTCCAAGGCGCAGTTGACGGCGTCTGAGCAGTTGCGACGAATCGCTCTTCCAGGTGTACTGCTCGCGATCGAAACGGATCAGGCTGCCGAGCAACCAGATCGCGAGACACACGTACGGATAGATGCCAAACAGCAGTGCGTTGACGAAGTGCTGACTCATGAGGTTTCTCCAGCCAGGATCCTGTTCTCTAATGTACGGAATGTGAGCATGGAAGTCTGCCGTTTCTGGTTAACGTGACGGTCTTTTGTCGTAAAACTGGATTGGTTGGGGCGCCGTGGATAAAGGCGCTTGTGCACCCAGGAAGCTCACGCGCTCCTCCTGCCACTCGCGATCGAGTGCTTCGGCATCGACCTCGCGCGTCGTGGCAGCGTCGAGCACGGTCGCGTTCGCCAACGGTGCTTCGCCGGCGAGTGGCAACAATGCCGCAACGGCCGCGAAATACGGTGTTCCGCGCTCGGCCAGTCTGGTCGCAATCTGCCGGGTGATATCGGCAATTTCGCCAAGCAGCGCGTACGCTTGCACAGGCGTTTCGTGAGACAGAAACTCGAGGAAAACCGGCAGGTAGTCGGGTAATTCGCCGGCGCCGAGAAACAGGCCCTTCGCTTCGTACATGGCGAGTAGATCCACCATAGCCTGCCCACGCTCGCGTGACTCGCCGTGAACATGTTCAAACAGATAGAGCGAAGTGGCCCGGCCGCGGTCGAAGATTTCGACGTAGTCTTCCTGAAGATCCAGCAGCGGCCGCGCCGACAGCCGGTCCACGAGGTCGATCAAGGCTGCGCGGGTGTCCGACGGCAGGCGGGCGTGCCCGGCCAGCGCGGTGCGGATCTCGTCGAGCGCTACGAGCAGTCTTTGATCGGGATAGTCCAGTAGTGCGCCCAACATGCTGAAAATCAGACGGTTGTCTTCCATTTATTCACCCGCCGCGCGAATGGGGATTGTCTTGCGTGTCTTGTTGATACCCTTGCGTCCGCCGAACAGGCTGGTTTCCGTGGTGCCGTCGGAACATCCATTGCCGAACGAGAAACCGCACGATGCGCGCAGGTCGAAGGCATCTTCGGCATATTCGCGGTGAGCGGTCGGGATCACGAATCGATCTTCATAGTTGGCAATCGCCAGATACCGGTACATCTCGTCGACCTGCGCGCTGGTCAGATCGACCTCGTTCAGCAATTCCGGGCTCTCGCGATGTTCGACATGACGCTCGCGCATGAACGCTCGCATCGCCAGCATTCGCTTAAGGGCAAGCCGAACCGGCGCTTCGCGTCCGGCTGTGAGCAGATTGGCCAGATAGCGCAGCGGGATGCGCAGCGAATCGACATCTGGCAGCAAGCCCTTCATGCCAAGCCGGCCGTCGTTGGTGGCCGAGTTGATCGGCGACAGCGGCGGGACGTACCAGACCATCGGCAAGGTGCGGTATTCGGGGTGAAGCGGAAAAGCAATCTTCCACTCCATCGCCATCTTGTACACGGGTGAATGGCGCGCCGCTTCGAGCCAGTTTTCCGGCACGCCGTCGCGAGCCGCCTGTTCACGCACTGCTGGGTCGTTCGGATCCAGGAAGATCGACAGTTGCGCTTCGTACAGATCCTGGGGGTCCTTGACCGATGCGGCTTCCTCGATCCGGTCGGCGTCGTACAGCAGAACGCCGAGATAGCGGATCCGGCCGACGCAGGTTTCCGAGCACACGGTTGGCTGGCCCGCCTCGATACGCGGATAGCAGAAAATGCATTTCTCCGACTTGCCGCTTTGCCAGTTGTAATAGATCTTCTTGTAAGGACACCCGGACACGCACATCCGCCAGCCGCGGCACTTGTCCTGGTCGATCAGAACGATGCCGTCTTCCTCTCGTTTGTAGATCGCACCAGAGGGACAGGACGCGACGCATGCCGGATTCAGGCAGTGCTCGCAGAGTCGCGGCAGGTACATCATGAAGGTGTTCTCGAACTCCCCATAGATGTCGGTCTGCACCTGATCGAAGTTGTAGTCCTGCTTACGCTTTTCGAATTCCCCACCGAGAATTTCTTCCCAGTTCGGGCCCCACTGGATTTTCTCCAGACGCTCGCCGGTGATCAGCGAACGCGGTCGGGCGACCGGCCCGACCTTGACGTCGGGCGCATCGTGCAGATGCGCATAATCAAACGTGAACGGCTCGTAGTAGTCGTCGATCTCCGGCAGGTCCGGGTTGCCGAAGATATTGGCGAGCACCCGCCACTTGCTACCCGCACGAAGCTCGATCTTGCCATTCGTCTTGCGCTTCCAGCCACCGTTCCAGCGATCCTGGTTTTCCCAGTCCTTCGGATAGCCGACGCCGGGTTTCGTTTCGACATTGTTGAACCACGCGTACTCCATGCCCTCGCGCGAGGTCCAGACGTTCTTGCAGGTGACTGAACACGTGTGGCAACCGATGCATTTGTCCAGATTCATCACCATACCGATCTGCGCGCGGATTTTCATGGCTTCTCTCCAGTCTCATCATCGGCCATCGCAAGGGTCGGCGCGCCATGGGCAAGTGTGTGCTGATGACGCGCGGCGTCGGCCGCCGACAGCACTGACGCGGGCGTCGACTCATCCTTCCAGTCGATCGTTTTCATTTTGCGGACGATCACAAATTCGTCGCGATTGGAGCCGACCGTGCCGTAGTAGTTGAAACCGTACGAGAGCTGCGCATAGCCACCGATCATGTGGGTCGGTTTCGGCATGATGCGGGTGACCGAATTGTGAATGCCGCGAACCCCGGAGACTTCTGAGCCCGGTGTATTGATGATCTTTTCCTGCGCGTGATACATCATCACGGCGCCTACCGGAATGCGCTGGCTCACCACGGCGCGCGCGGTTAGCGCACCGTTCAGATTGAATGCCTCGATCCAGTCGTTATCGACCACGCCAATCTTCCTGGCATCGATCTCGGAGATCCAGACGATCGGCCCGCCGCGCGACAGCGTCAGCATCAACAGGTTGTCGGTGTAGGTGCTGTGAATGCCCCACTTCTGATGAGGGGTCAGGAAATTCAGTGCGATCTCCGCGTTTCCGTTTGAGCGGCTACCGGCCATGCCGGTGGTGCTGCGCGTGTCGATCGGCGGCTTGTAGACGCAAAGTGACTCGCCAAAGTCGCGCATCCACGCGTGGTCCTGATACATCTGTTGGCGTCCGGACAGGGTGCGCCAGGGAATCAGCTCATGCACGTTCGTGTAGCTGGCGCTATAGGACACATGTTCGGATTCGATGCCACTCCATGTCGGTGAGGAGATGATTTTGCGCGGCTGCGCCTGAATATCCCGGAACCGGATTTTTTCATCCTCGCGAGCACGCGAGAGATGCGTGTGATCGGTACCCGTGAGCGCCGACAACGCTTGCCATGCTTTAACCGCGACGGCACCATTGGTTTCGGGGGCCAGCGACAGAATCACTTCGGCCGCATTGATCGCCGAAAGAATCTGCGGTCGCCCGTGCGAAACGCCCGCGTCGGTGACCGGGTAATTCAATTCTCGAAGCTGTTCGATTTCGTCGCCGGTTTGCCACGTAATGCCTTTGCCGCCATTGCCGAGCGAATCGAGCAGCGGTCCGAGCGAGGTGAACTTGCGCCAGGTATTCGGATAGTCCCGCTCGACGACCGCAATGCTTCCCATCGTTTTGCCCGGAATCGGATCGCACTCGTCGTGACCCCAGTCGGCAATGCCGTCGGCCTGCGCGATTTCGCCGGCACTGTCATGCTGGAGCGGCGACATCACGACGTCGCGTTCCACGCCAAGATGGCCTTCGGCCAGTTCAGAGAACTTTCGCGCGATGCCTTTATAGATTTCCCAATCGCTTCTGGATTGCCACGCCGGGTCGACAGCCGCCGAAAGCGGGTGAATGAACGGGTGCATGTCGGACGTGTTCATATCGTCCTTCTCGTACCAGGTGGCGGTCGGCAGCACGATGTCCGAATAGAGGCACGTGGTGGACATTCTGAAGTCGAGCGTGACGACGAGATCGAGCTTTCCCTCGGGCGCCTTCTCGCGCCACTTCACTTCTTTGGGCAGGATGCCGGCGCTGGTACCCAGCTCTTTTCCCTGCACGCCGTGTTCGGCACCGAGCAGATGTTTGAGGAAGTACTCATGTCCCTTGCCGGAAGAGCCGAGCAGGTTCGAGCGCCAGACAAACAGGTTTCTCGGAAAATTTTCTGCTGCGTCGGGATCGCTGCACGACATCTCAATCGAACCATCCTTGAGCCCCTTCGCGACATAAGCGGCGGCGTCGGTGCCGGCCGATGCCCGGCCGATTTCGAGCGGATTGGTTTTGAACTGCGGCGCGGACGGCAGCCAGCCCATCCGTTCGGCACGGACGTTGTAGTCGATCGGGCTGTCGGTGAACCCGCTGCCATTGGTGAGCGGCGATAGCAGTTCTGTGACTTTCATCGTTTCATAGCGCCATTGATCGGTATGCGCATAGAAAAACGACGTGCCGTTCATGACGCGCGCCGGCCTGTACCAATCGGTCGCGAATGCCAGCGGCAGCCAGCCGGTTTGCGGCCGGAGCTTTTCCTGGCCGACGTAGTGGGACCAGCCGCCACCTGATTTGCCGACGCAGCCGCACATGACGAGCAGATTGATGATCGAGCGATAGCTCATGTCCATGTTGAACCAGTGGTTCAAGCCGGCACCGACGATCACCATCGACCTGCCTTCGGTCTTCTGGGCGTTGTCGGCGAATTCGCGCGCGACCGCGATAACGTCGTTCCGTTTGACGCCGGTAATTTTCTCCTGCCACGCGGGCGTGTACGGTACGTCGTCGTCGAAACTGCTCGCGACGTTCGGGCCGCCGAGCCCCTGGTCCACGCCATAGTTGGCGATGAACAGGTCGTAGACCGTGGCGACCAGAATCTCACCGGCGCGGGTGGCGATCTTGCGCACGCCGATGCGGCGCGGCAATACGCTCGCATGGCCGGTATGCGTGAAGTGCGTATGTTCGACGTTGCCGAAATAGGGGAAGGCGACGTCGATCGTCTCGTCGTGCTGCTCCACGAACGACATGAGCGGCCGGATCGGATTGCCGTGGACATCCTCTTCTTTCAGATTCCATTTGCCGGCGTCGCCACCTTCCTTCTGGCCCCAGCGAAAGCCGATCGAACCGACCGGCGTGACGGGCTTGCCGCTCAATTCATCGAACGCGACGGTTTTCCAGGCGGTGTTGTTCTCCTGGCCGGATGCATCATCGAGCTCGTCTGCTCTCAGGAGTCTTTCGGGCACATAGTGCTCGCCCTGTTTGACGATACGCACGAGCAGCGGCATGTCGGTATAACGTCGGCAGTAATCCGAAAAATATTCGCTCCTGCCGGCGACGTGAAATTCTTTGAGCACGACGTGACCCATCGCGAGACCGAGCGCCGCATCCGTACCCTGCTTGGGATGCAACCAGATGTCGCCGAACTTCGCGCCCTCGGCATAATCGGGGAAGATCGATACGACCTTGGTGCCGCGATAACGTACTTCGGTCATGAAGTGAGCGTCGGGGGTGCGCGTTTGCGGTACGTTGGACCCCCACAACATAATGAAGCTGGAGTTGTACCAGTCGGCCGACTCGGGAACGTCAGTCTGTTCACCCCACGTCTGTGGCGACGCGGGCGGCAGGTCGCAGTACCAGTCGTAGAAGCTCAGATTGACGCCGCCGATCAGCGACAGGTAGCGGCTGCCAGCCGCATAGGACACCATCGACATGGCGGGTATGGGTGAAAACCCGATAATCCGGTCGGGGCCATGTCGTTTGATCGTATGGATGTTTGCGGCCGCAATCATTTCGTTCACTTCATCCCAGCTTGAACGAACGAAGCCACCCAGTCCGCGGCGACGCGTATATGAGGCGCGGGCTTCCTGGTCATTCACGATCGCGCTCCACGCCTCCACCGGCGCGAGCGTCAGGCGTTTTTCGCGCCACCGCCTGAGCAGCGCACTGCGAATCAGCGGATATTTAAGGCGATTGGCGCTGTAGAGATACCACGAATAGGACGCGCCGCGCGCACAGCCACGGGGTTCGTGATTCGGCATATCCGGGCGGGTGCGCGGGTAATCGGTCTGCTGGGTTTCCCAGGTGACGATGCCGCTTTTGACATAAATCTTCCACGAACACGAACCTGTGCAGTTGACGCCGTGGGTCGAGCGCGCGATCTTGTCATGCTGCCACCGTTGCCGATAAGCGTCCTCCCACCCACGGTCTTCATGGGTTGTCATCCCATGCCCCTCGGAGAACGTCGGCTTCGACGTGGAGAAGTATTTCAGGCGATCAACAAAGTGGCTCATCTGATCGACTCCATGGCGCTCGATGCACGAAGTCTACGCGTGTTGTTCAAAATTGTGGGCACTCCGATTGTTTTCATGACACTCGCCGATAGATTGATCTTTGGAAAACCTACATCTGGATTCTTTTGTTCTCTGGAACAGGGGCCGCTTTTTCTCGACCAAGGGCGGCACTATCTTCATGCACGTTGCATAACAATATTCCTCGGAATTCGCCACACACCCAACTTGACCCAGCATGGCGATAACCTGTCAGCCTGCTTTGCCATCGATACGGGACGCGCTCAGGTAGGGCACGTATTTGACCAGGTAGACGATTAACGCGGCAGACCAGCATATGCCGGCTATGTCGATCCAGACGGCTGTGGCGCCGCTGGCGAGCCAGGGGCCGAAAACCCGCACGATTGCCGCGACGATCATCAGCCAGTAACTCGTTATCTCGGCTCGTCCCGCAACGAGCGGGCGTCCGGTGTGTCCAAGCGCGGTGCGGGTAATCATCGCGATAATGGCGCACCCTATCGCTCCGATCGTCAGGGCGTGAATCGCAAGCGAATGCGGGACGGCGCCTGCGGCCGCCAGGGCAAGCAACGCAAAACCGATCGGAATCCACGCATAGGCGACATGCAGAATCCAGAGAATCGGCCGAGGCCCTATTCGCCACGAATGCCATCCGGCAATTCTGATTCCATGGACGGTCGCGGCGGCGCAGGCGCATACCACGACGAACCACGGCGCGGCATCGGTCGCATCCGCAATAAATGCCAATATGACGGTCGGCACCGCGAGTCGCTCGATCACTTTCCAGTGCGTCATCCGAAATCCGGGAATAGCGTTCGTAGTAAACATCGGCACCACGCGGCCCGAGATGACGGTAACGAACATCACTACGAGTCCGATTGCTGCGTAAGACGCCCGAATTGCGAGGTCGGGACGCTCCTGCCATGCCCACCAGTGAAAACCGACGTTCAGCAAACCAAAGAACCCCAGCGCCACGGGCAGGAAAATGTTGTGGCGATTGCGTGCCGTGATCAGCACCCGCAAGAGCACAATGGCGACAACCGGAAGGAAGGCGCAATCGACAATAGCCGCGATGGGTTCCGGGCCGGACCAGACCAGCACGCGTCCCGCTAGCCACAGAAGCCATAGTCCCGCGAGCGGCGCGCCTCGTGGCGTTTCGAGCGTCGTCCAGGCGCGCACAGCAGTGAGCAGAAAGCCCACCACAATCGCGGCGACGAAGCCGAAGATCATCTCGTGAGCGTGCCAGAGCACACCATTCATGGCGGGCGAAGAGCCTGCGATCGTGTGGCCACGCAGCGCGATCAGCCAGAGCGTTATTGCAATGAAGCCAAAAAGTGCACCGCTGAGATAGAACGGCCGGAAGCCCAGCCGCAGAACGGGAAGACCCAAATCGGCTGTTGGTCGCGGTTCCGTGACAGGTTCTGTAATCCTCAACATGGTCTCCAAAATATGCGCCTCTGCGGAGTCGCAACGTGCCTTCGCGTCTCGCAGACAGCGCCGAGGTTGAATCGTGCACGCTGCGCCATCCTCCCGTCCCATCGCAGTATGAAAAGCTATAAATGGCGTTGTCGAATTGACGCAGAGCAATGACTCAGTCAACGGCCCGGGCAATCCGGTTTGCAACGAAATCCATCCGAAATCCAGGTGTATTCCCCAATAGATCACGTTATGATATACAACATCTAGCAACAGATCATTGGGAGTCCGCGAGCGCCGGAGACGTTTCCCTGGCACTCGCATTCGTTGGGTACGGGTGTTCTCTGTCGGAAGGCAGGGGACCATGTTGCTGACCGCTACCGGGCATAGCGGCAGTCACGCAGCGTCCTGAATTCACCGATTGACGGAGCAGGACATGATGTTCAGAGTCGGGCAGATGAAGGGGGACAACGATGCGGCTGTCCTTACCCGGGCCATGCGCACGGTCGAACCAGATGCAAAGGTCGACGTTGATGTCGATGCGAGGACCGTAAAAGTTGACTCATGGCTGTTTGCCGAAGAGTTTCTGGTTGCGTTCGTTGACGCCGGATACGACGTCAAGTTAGTCGAACGCTAATGGTGCGTCGAGGCCAGTCACTTGTGGTCGGGTTCCGCGATCCGGTGACGATTCGTCATCGGCTGCGTCTGCCCGCATGCGACGCGGACGTTTCCCTGAACGGTTTTTGGGAGCTGAATCATGGACAAATCTCTCTATCCTGCATCCGGCGCGGCCATCGCGAGGAAACGCAAGGAGCTCGCGCCCCAACCGCTGGCCGCCTTCAAGGCGTTCAGCGAAAGCGTGTTCGCCGACGGCGCACTGCCGGCCAGGACAAAACAGCTGATCGCCGTGGCGGTCGCGCACGTCACGCAATGCCCCTACTGCATACGCGGCCACACCGCGGCGGCCATGAAAAGTGGCGCGACTGGACAGGAGATCATGGAGGCAATCTGGGTCGCGGCCGAAATGCGAGCGGGTGCTGCGTATGCCCATTCCGCGCTGGCGCTCGACACAATCGCAGCGCAACAGGATCCCGGGGAGACACCCGATGCCCACGCTCATTGACCGGCTACTGGCAGAGCACGTCACGCTGAAAAGACTGGTGCGGCTCCTTGGCGGGGAGATGTCATTGCGTGCCGCCCCGTGCGCACCGGACATCGCGCTTCTCGTAGACGCGCTTTACTACCTGACGCAGTTTCCAGACGTCAGCCATCACATGCTCGAGGACCGCATCGTCGAACGCCTGCTGGAGAAGCAGGCGTTGCCGGCGAGCTTCGGCCATGAAGTCGAGGCTCAGCATGCGGCACTGTTCAGGCAGGGCCGCGAACTCCTGCAGGATCTCGAGGCAGCGGTGCGTGAGGAAAACATGTCACAGGAGCTTGTCGCGATCCATATTCGCGAGTACGCACAACTGCTGCAGCGCAATATGGACGCCGAGGAGGTGATTCTGTTTCCGACGGCTGTACGGCACCTCAACGGGGACGATTTTCGCGCGATTGCGTTACTCGACGTGTACGGTCAGCCAGACCCTCTGCTCCAGACGCCGGTGGATGAGCGGTTCGCGCAGCTGCATCGCGTGATTGCAAACGAGGCGGGCTGCGGCTGCGGCGGAGACGATCTCTGAACGGCGTAGCCGAACCATGTTGGCTGACCGTGTGCTGCACCGTCGGCCATCGGGCAGAACCATGAACTGGAGCTTTCCGTGATCGCCGAACGTGTCATCGAAATTTGTCGCTACGATTCGGACAAGGATGTCTTGCCCTATATGCAGTGCTTCGAGGTCGACATCGATCGGAACGATCGCATAGTGCCGGACGTGCTGGTCAGGCTGAAATCGGTCGATGAGTCGATTTCCCTGCGGCGCTCGTGCCGCGAAGGCACCCGAGGATCCAGCGCCATCAACATCAATGGCGCCAAGCGGCCCGCGTGCCAGACCAGCATGAAAGAGTTGCCGTCGCGAATTATTCTTCGGCTGCTACCGGGCTTGCCCGTGATCCGAGACCTGATCGTCGATCATGATATCGCTCTTCCAGCGTTATCCTTCCGAGAAGCCGTATCTGATCAACGATACCCCGCCGTCGCCGGGGCGCGAGCGCCTGCAGAGTGCGGAGGAGCGCGCTCAGTTGGAGGGCCTGTACGAATGCTGTTCGTCGACGCGGCCGTAATTCTGTGGAAATCATGGCAGGTATGGCGGTCCGACCGGGCTTCTGCGAGCGTACCTTTTCATCGTCGTCTCACGCGACATGGCCACTATCTCCCGCCTCGACAACCGGAGAACCCGTGTCGGCTGTTTCGATGTCGCACTATTCCGAACCGTATGGACATCGCCCTAAAAATCTCAATCCGGTTGATGCAATCGGGCAGGACCGATGGATGTTCGCGCGCCGAGCGGTATGACCATGTGGAAACCCCGGAACGCGAAGAAACTGAACCATTTGCCGGGAGATCAAGGGTTACTGTTCCATGGGGCAATACAGTGGCGATGCCCGGGACGCTGCCCTGAAACTGAAAACGGACTGGCTGGGGATCCGCATCAATGTGGACGGAGCTGGCGTACGTATCAAGGAGAAGTTGTATGGCTATATCGCATCTTTCGTCTGGAGGAGTCGCGAGTGTGCTCCCGCTGGCCGCGCTGCTTGAACAGACGCCGACCACGGCGTTGTTCAAGGAAAAGCACCTCGAGGTCATGCGGATCGTTCTGCCGGCCGGCAAGCGGATGCCTGCGCATGCGGTAGACGGACCGATCACGGTGCAGTGTCTCGAAGGCGAGGTAGACATTGGTATCGGCGATGCACTTCGACGCCTTCGTGCCGGTGACCTCATCTATCTGGCGGGCGGCGCCCGGCATGAACTCACGGCCAAGACGAATTCGTCGCTGCTTGTAACCGTCGTTCTTCTGGATCCGCGGGACATGCCGGGAATCGCGGCAGGCGGGACGCAATAGCCATGACTACGATCTCGAAGTCAGCTGCCCGTACAGTGAATAAGCGCCAATACCCCTCTCTCGATGTACTTTTGAGTGAGGTCCGTGCCTGTCGCGTGTGCGCTGAGCATCTGCCACTCGGCCCTCACCCAGTCCTGCGGGCGAGAGCCGACGCGCGGATTCTCATCGTTGGGCAGGCGCCCGGCGCCCGCGTGCACGCGTCCGGCATTCCATGGAACGACGCAAGCGGCGATCGACTGCGCAATTGGCTTGGAATCGATGTTCCCTCGTTTTATGACGAGTCGCGGTTCGCGATCATCCCGATGGGGTTCTGTTATCCAGGGCGGGGTAACGGTGGCGATAAACCGCCGCGCCGCGAATGTGCGCAGCTCTGGCTGGACAGCCTCCTGGAAAAGCTGGAGCACGTCCAGCTGACGCTGTTGATCGGCCAGTATGCGCAACGCCATTTTCTCGGTGGCTGCCGCAAGCGGTCCCTGACCGAAACAGTTGGCGCATGGGCAGAATATGGGCCGATCGTGATGCCATTGCCTCATCCGTCACCACGCAACCTGGCCTGGCTTCAACGGCATCCATGGTTCGAAAGGGACTTGCTTCCGGTGTTGCGCGCAAGAGTTGAAGCGATCCTGGCGCACGAAGCAGAGCCAACAAGATAACCCGGAGGGAGCACGATATGTCGCGGGCGAGTCGCAAGAAATTGCAGATATTCATCAGACGAGCATACGAGGATCCGACACCGGAGGATGGCTATCGTGTCCTCGTCGACCGGGTTTGGCCTCGAGGTCGCAGCAAGGCTGTGCTTGCCCTCGATCAATGGGTGTTCGACCTCGCACCCAGTACCGCATTGCGCAAATGGTTCGGCCACGATCCGAAGCGATGGGAAGCATTCGGGCAGCGCTACCGAAGCGAGCTTGCTTCTGAGGAGCAGAAGGAACGGATGCGACGCCTTTTGAGCGATTCAGGTGGCCGTTCGATCTCGCTCATCTACGGCGCAAAGGACGAGAACCATAACCAGGCCGTTGTCTTGCGAGATGTCCTTTCGTGCCTGCCTGAAGAATGAGACCAGTGACTGTTTTCATACGATCGCCCTTGCATGGCTCTCCGGCCCGCGAGCGGTGTTGTTTCTACGTGTCATGCCAGCAATTGATGACATCACTGCCAGACAAATTCGCCGACAATGTCACGGCACGATATACAGTGATAGATAGCGCATGACAGCTACCTTGATCTGGGTAGCGCTCAAACGGGAGCCCGCAGCGAGGCGGACGATTTCGATCACAGTACGAAGCGCTTCGATACCGCGCCTTTCTCCGGCGGTAGCCGACACGCTGTGTGGGCTGACGATGGCAGCAACTGGATTACGATGCATGCGATGATTTTTGCGAGGTGTTCGCTCCACGGCTGATAGCCGTCCAAGCATGTTATTGCGAGTAGCTGATCGACGCAAAAGCAACGGCGGACAACTGTCCGGTGTGGGGCAGCCTGCCACCCGATTGGAGAGACGTTATGAGTGGTGCAAGAACATTCGAGATCTACCGATACGATCCAGACAAGGATGCCACGCCTCATTCGCAGGTCTTCAAGATAGAAAGGACGGTGAATGACCGGATGCTACTGGATGTACTAATTCGCCTCAAAGCGCAGGACGAGACGCTCAGCTTCCGGCGCTCCTGTCGCGAGGGGGTATGCGGCTCTGACGCGATGAACATCAATGGCAAGAACGGTCTCGCCTGCACGACCAATCTCAACGATCTACCCAGCCACACGGTGTTGCGACCGTTACCCGGTTTACCAATCGTACGCGATCTGATCGTCGATATGACTGCATTTTTCAATGCAGTACCATTCGATCACGCCGTACCTGATCAACCATACCCCGCCCCCCGAGCGAGAGCGGCTCCAGTCGCCGGAGGAACGTGATCAACTCGACGGCCTCTATGAATGCATCCTGTGCGCATGTTGCTCGAGCGCGTGTCCTTCGTATTGGTGGAACCCGGATAAATACGTCGGGCCAGCGGGCTTGCTACAGGCTTATCGCTTTCTGGTTGATTCCCGCGACGAAGGAACCGCCGCACGGCTGGATAATCTCGATGACCCGTACCGTCTATTCCGATGTCGCACGATCCTGAACTGCACGGACGTTTGCCCCAAAGGACTGAATCCGGCAAAAGCAATCGGGGAGATCCGCACCATGCTTGCACGCAGAATTATCTGATTGATGCATTGTGATCGTACAGGAAGGCTGGGGTGGCAATTCAACGTGCATCACGAGATGAACCAATCGAAGAACGTTCACGTATCGAGTTTCTCATCGCGCGTGACGGATTACCGGCAACTGTCGAATGGGTTCACACCACGGTGAAGATCTATCGAAGCGCAGTGCTTTCGAATCGGCATTTCGCGCATTCCGAACCCTATCGATCTCGCTTTATCCTCGCGTATCTTGAGTTCAAGCAATGGTTGCGATCAGCTTCCACACCCTGATGAGCGCATCGGCAGGGACCTTAATTCCGTCGAACTGCGATCCACGGCGAACACGTTTCAGCATGCCGAGCCAAGCACTGTCGGTGGACTCATCTTCCCCAAGAGTTGAATTATCACCGATTCAATATCTCCGTTGCCGAATACCGAGATCATCACCCGGCGCCGACTTCTCGCACTCACACAACGTGCTGTCTTTTAGGCTTTCTGCTCTCACATTGACCGCTGATAGATTCACGCAAGGCCAATCGACATAAGCCACTGCGCAATCGGCGATCTCTTGTTGAGCGATGACCGGGAATATCCTCGATGTCGTCGCGTTGCCGAGCGATTTGGCCTGTCTTGGGGGCGCGATATGGCCAGCCTCGAAATGTACCCCGAACATTCAGCCGACGGGCCTCGGTGCGCGGGCGTTTCGTTTTATCGCGCAACATGCTGACAGCAAAACGTAGCGCCGGGTCATTCGTCATCGGGCGCTGATTCAGCCATACCACTCAACCCCAATTCAAGGGTTTTGCCACGCCAGATTGTGCCCAGGCCCGCCATATCACAGAGAATTGCCCACGCTATATACGGGACGGGCGTTTCTCCGCTTATCCAACGTCTGACCTGGCGGCCGCCATGCTCACTCAGCCCGAGCACCCTGGCAAGAGCCCGGCCCGACAGGCCGATGCGTCGCACCACCTCCTGAACTTCAGCGCCCCGAGGCCGCTCCCATCCCTCATCCGCCGGAAGCAAACACTCTGCCCGAATGGGTGTATGAATATCAACCGTCATTTTTCTATCGCCTTTTCTCTTAGTCGTACTTCCTGGATCGGACGGATCTTCGCGCCCGGTCGATCGCGTCCGCAGCGACCTTTTCCTCCAGCCGTAATCGATGCGCGCGGAACTCATGTTCCGGCCACCGCTCTTCGCACTCCTCG
This sequence comes from Burkholderia sp. WP9, assembly GCF_900104795.1. Classification (NCBI taxonomy): domain Bacteria; kingdom Pseudomonadati; phylum Pseudomonadota; class Betaproteobacteria; order Burkholderiales; family Burkholderiaceae; genus Burkholderia; species Burkholderia sp. WP9. Next base: position 74,775 of record NZ_FNTG01000005.1, on the reverse strand, counting down.
AGCGCCTTGACTGCCTGATCGCGAGTCATCGGGTGCGTGTACCCCGGCCATGGTTCGTACACGTCGCCGCCAGCACTCACTGCCCGCATACGCACGGCACGCTGGATGATCCAGTCGTCCGTCCAGATTTCGGGGGCCGCCGAAGCTTCGCTGGCATCAGCGCCCACCTCCGGCAGGTTGCGCTCATCAAAGTGTCGCTCTCCCGTCGACGTGTCGAGCAGCGTAACGATCGCGTCGCCGAATCGTTCCTGCAGGTCAACTGCATCGCGCCATGCCTTCCCTGGATCGTCGTATTCCGCCGGCGGATCGCCAAGCTGCGCGTGCCTGTAGCCGACCGCCCCCCACTGGTCAAAGCTGAGCACCACATCGACGTAGCGGTTCGCGTCGTCATCCCAGATCTGCACTCGAAACATGGTGTCCTCCTGATCCTGAACGATTCATTGGTGCCTCTGTCCTCGATCCGGCCCCCACGGCTTCGCCGCGGTGGAAACACGCCGCCTGCGGCTGCTTGACGACCCCGGCCACAGTTGCACGGCGCCTCACCGGATCGTCCCTCCGCTGCCGCTGCGGGCCGGCGCTCTCCCCACGCCTCCCGGCGCGGGTCCCCTATAAGGACCTCCCGTTGAAACCAAGGGTTATATCCTTTTAAGTTGTACTCCTTCGTCATCTGTTACTCATCGCGACGCGGTACGCAGCGGCTGGCAGACTGCACACCTACAATCGGCCTCTCGATGTCAGCGTTGCTGACCGTGGCCCGGATAATAACCGCGCAGCGGGACTCCATTCGTGCGTCGGCACATGCGAGATCGCATTGCCTGGGGACCCGTCGAGTTCTCCTGCTGCCGGTCTGACCTGTCGCTTATCCTTACCGGGTGTCTGCGATGAAGTACAACATGACCTGCTTCAACTTACGATGCTATCGGTGCTTCATTGCGCTGCAATCCCGCGGAGCGCCCGTCGTGTGCGGGATCAAATCGCTGACCTTTCGCCAGGATTGCCCAGAGCACACGTGCGTGCTTGTTGGCGATCGCAATCAGCGCCTTGCCGTAGCCGACGCGTTCAACTAGCTGGGTAACCCATTGCGCCAGTCGGTCCTGTCTGCGTCGGGCTGCCGTCAGCGTGACCCGCGCGCACTGGAACAGCAGCGTGCGCAGATACGCATCGCCCTGCTTGGTGATGCGACCGAGCCGCTCCTTGCCGCCACTACTGTTCTGCTTTGGAACAAGCCCGAGCCATGAAGCGAATTGTCGGCCGTTGCGGAACTGGCGGCCATCCCCTACCGTGGCACTCGCGGCGGAAGCAGTGATCAACCCGACACCGAACATTTCCGTGACGCGTCTCGCGTTGGGATCATTCTTTGCATGCTGGGCGACCTGTTTGTCGAACCAGTCGATCTCTGCGTCAAGCTCGACAATTCGCGTCCACCCTCGCAACAATGCCACCCGCGTGAGTCCGGGCAATTCGTTCCCCCCGTCCTCCACTGATTCGGCGAACCTCTCCCTGAATCGGTGAATGCCCTGCGGAAGAAATATCCCGAATTCAGCAACCAGGCCGCGAAGCCGGTTGACCAGTGCAGTACGCTCCTCAATCAAACCCTGGCGCATCCGATGCAACACGAGCGCGCCTTGCTGGGCTGGCGTCTTGATCGGAACGTAACGCATATGCGGCCGGCTTGCTGCTTCGCAGATCGCCTCAGCGTCAAGTGCATCATTTTTGACAGAGCTGCCGCCCTTGCGATAGGGCGCCGCAAACTGCGGCGGAATGAGCCTTACATCATGTCCGTATTCGCGAAGCCGGCGCGCCCAGAAATGCGAAGCTGTACAGGCCTCCATCGCGACCAGGCAAGGCTCCAGATTCGCAAACCACTCAAGAAACTTCTCCCGCGTGACTGCCTTCCTGATCACCACGCGCTCCGCTACATCGACACCATGAAGCTGCATGACGTTCTTCGCCAGATCAACGCCTATACGGACAATCCTGTTCACGACGTTCTCCTTGCTCGATTGATCGGACCTGCGCCACCATCGTGGCATATCCCAGCGCTCGCGTGAGGGAGGTCCTTATCAATTCGTTCGCCTCGATCCGGGCGCGCAGGCGCGCGCGATGCGCTCCCGGTCAACACGAGTCCTGGTTTAGCAGGAAGGGGGTTACCCGGCACCCGTGTCTGCGATCGGACTGGCGGGCCGGAGCCTGTCAGCCTCGGACACCGACATACCTGCCCGCTACCAACCAACGTAGTTCAGCAAAAGCTCCGCGATCAGCTTGCGACGAACAAGGTCCAGCCCCGACAGGTCGGCGAAGCCCCTGATGCCTGCTTTCTCCCACAGAAGAACGCTATCGTCCGAGTTGTAGAACGAATACAGCGCGGCAAGGAAAGTGCGCTCGCCGCTGCTGAGAACACCGAAGGCGTCGAGAATGACCGCCCCATTGGGCGCGAGCGCCCACTTGTCTTTCGCGTTCTCAACAGCCTCTCTGGTGCCATCGCCGAAATAGACTGGACCGGCCAGCATGGCAGCCTGTTTCCATGCGTCAAAAAACCGTCCGGCCGCGACAGTAAAGTGCGCGTCGCTTTCCTCCTGCTCGCGCCGAAACTGTTCGAGCATTTCGGGGGAAAACTTCGATTCGTCGGTCATAGTGGCAATTCCTGTTGATAAAGGGCGGTGGTCACAGCTTCCACCTGCTCGGCAGACAGCGAAGACACGTCGATGGCCGTTGCGTGTGTGTAGATCATCCCGCCATAGATATCGGCAAGGTGACGCGCTTTCGGGCACAGCGCCGCGTCTTCTCCAGACGCCTGGCGGTTTCGCCACACGTTGATCGCCTTTTCAATCTCGGCAATTGTAAAGGTTGGCATGGCAGGCTCCGAAGCCCGCGCGTGTACACGCGGGCGGTTCAGGGTTCAGGTTAGCGGGCGAACAGCACTTCGTAGAGTCCGCCCCGGTCGATCGACATTTCGGCATCCGGCAACTTTGCCACACCGCAGATGAAGTCGAACGGGCCGCTGTACGGCAGCATTTCAAGAATCGTCTGATTGCCGAACCATGTGCGCAGCACGTCGCCGCGTTTCAGTTCGCAACCCCGTTTCAGTTCTGGCGTCATGCGGCACGCTCGCGAGTGTGGCGGACCGCTTCGTGGACCGCGACCAGCGGCGCGCGGGGTGGTACGCGGTCAAACTCCGAAAGCGCGGCACGCGCGATCGCGCGAAGCTCTTCGCGGTGCATGTCGATCGCATGACCGTCCCGGTCGAGCATGTTGGCGATGCGGTGCAGCGCCTCGGCGGTCTTCGCCGCAGCATCCGCCGACAGCGCCATACGGAACAGTTCAGCACGCACGATTTCACGGTCCCCGTACTGGTAGACGGCCAGCAAAGGCAGAAGTGCGGTCAGCCAGGTTGGGCGAATTTGCGTCAGGTCCATTTCTTCCTCACTGATTTTCAGGTAGGGCGAAAGGCCCCAGCCCTCAGGCCGGGGCTGGTTGATTAATCGATAGCGCGGAGGATGTTCGCTGCCTCTACGTGCTGCGTCGCAAAGGCACGCAGGGAGTGGTAGTGGTCAATGATTCTGTCATCGCCACACTTTTCCGCCAGGTGGCACAGGGCGAACAGCGTGACGACGATCCCAAACGCGTCCGCGCCCATCATGTCGCTGTAGCCGTTCATATGCCACCGCACGTGCACCCGTCCGCAGTTCGAGGGGGCCATATAAAAGCCGCCATTCGACAACTGGAAGAAGTCCCACGAACCGCCGTTGTAGGCACTCGAAAGGCGCGAGGCCCAGTCGTACACCAACGCCTCGCCCTGGAGGTATTGCGTGCCCAGGTAGTGAGGAAGGAACTTCAGGCGCAACTCATCAACAACAACGTTTGACGAGATTCTGGTTTCATTATCAATCACGGTTATCTCCGGTTATGGCCATCGCACCACGCGAGGCACAACTCAATTATAGTGACATTTTGTCCTAACAATAGGATATTTTGATTTTCAATTTAAATCAGTTTTATTATTCAATTAATAATTTCAAATGACGCCCATCGATAAATTCTTTACTTAGGTCATTATGTCCTTATAATGGTTATGTGCCTCGCGTGGTGCGATGGCCATAACCGGAGATAACCGTGGATCAAATCGTTGAAAACCGTACAACCGAAACCGTTCCCGAAGGCAGTTTCGGCAACGACACCCAGATCGAATACGTCCCGCTCGCACTGCTGTGCAAGTCACCGCACAACGTGCGCCGCAAAGCGCCTACCGGCATCGAGACACTGGCCGGGAACATCGCTGCGGCAGGCGTCATGCAAAACCTCGTCACCCATGAAATGAAATCGCGTGGCAAACAGCGCAAGCTGGGCGTATGCGCGGGGCAGCGCCGCCTGCTCGCACTGGAACTACTGCGCACGACTGGCCGGATCGATGACAGCTACCCTGTCCCAGTCAAGATCGTGAGCGAGGCCGATGCCGTCGCCGTATCGCTGATCGAAAACCAGCATGAGCCGATGCACCCGGCGGACGCCTGCGAGGCATTCCGCCTGCTGGTCAATGAAGGCCGCACGGTGACCTTCATTGCCGCGTTGTTCTCGCTGTCGGAAATTCAGGTGCAACGACACCTGAAGCTTGCGAACGTGTCGCCCCGCCTGATCGACGTCTTCCGCGATGACGGCATGACGCTGGAACAGATCCGCACGCTTGCGCTAACGGACGACCACGAATTGCAGGAACGCCTGTGGTTTAACGCCGCCCAGGCGTGGCAACGCAATCCCGCGCAGCTGCGCGACGCGATCACGGACAGCGAGATCGATGTGGCCGACAGCAACCTGGTTGCATTCGTCACGCTCGACGCGTATGAGGTGGCAGGCGGCCACGTTCGCGGCGACCTGTTCAGCGACGAGCACAACGCCGGGTATGTGACCGATGCCGAACTGCTGCATCGTCTGGTCGCGGAAAAGCTGGTTTGTCTCGCGCAGGCCTTGAGCGCTGACGGCTGGAGTTGGGTCGAAACACGTGTGCGCCGTGACTTTTCCGAAATGGCCCGCTTTGGCCGATTGCCGTCGGGGTCGCGCGAGTACACGAAGAAGGAAAAGACCGAGCTTCGCGCGCTGACGAAAGCGAGCGAACAGGCTGCAGCGGAACTGAACGCGTACTACGACGCCGAGGACGAATCCGGCGACGACGCCCGCCGCGACGCACTGGAAGTCGCAGCCAACGCAGCTTCCCAAGCGCTGGATGACTTCGCGGAACGTCTCGAAATCTGGAGCGACGACCAGAAGGCACGGGCCGGCGCGTTCGTGACCCTCGACCATGACGGCAAGGCCGCGATCGAGCGCGGACTGGTCAAACCCGAGGACCGGGCCAGCGTGAATCGCGAAGGTGTGACGGGTGCTGACGAACTGCCAGCGCCAGCAGAAAAGCCGCTGCACGGTAAAGACCTCAGCAAGCGATTGACGGCACACCGCACCGCCGCCGTCCAGATCGAACTTGCACGGAACCCGGTAGCCGCACTGGCGGTATTGATGCACCGCCTGATCCCGGTTGTGTTCGATGACCGCTATGTCTGCGTCTACGACCAGCATGCCGCCGACGTGCGGGCCACGTGCTCACACAACCGCCTGTTGCAGACAGCGGACGACATGGAAGCCAGCGCGGCATGGAAAGAGATTTCGGCCGAGCGCGAAAAGTGGGCCGCGCTGCTGCCGAAGCGTTTCAGTGATGTGCTGCCCTGGCTCATGACGCAGAGCGAAGACGTGCTGAGCAACCTGTTTGCCTTCTGCGTGGCCGCGACCGTCAACGGCGTAAGCGAATCGGATGGCGCACACCCGGTGAACGTGTTGATGAATCTGCTGAACGTCGATATGACGCAGTACTGGACGCCGACGCGAACGAGCTATCTGAACCACGTTTCGAAAGCACGTATCGTTGACGTGGTAGCGCAAGCGCTCTCCCCCGAAGCGGCGGCACCACTGGAGAAATTGAAGAAAGACGCAGCGGCAGAGACGGCAGAACGGTTGCTGGCCGATGCACGCTGGTTGCCCGAGGTGCTGGTGAGCCGGGAAACGCCGGTCGTATGGGATGACGACGAAGACAAGGAGGAGGAAGAAGCCGCCTAAGCGAGCCGAGTACAGCGCCCCGAACGAAGCTGTTCCGGGGCGCTGACCGATCCCCGGCCCGTTTTCCAGAATCCCTTTCTATGCCTGCGGCGCGTCGTTCCCCACGACGCGCTTTTTCTTTTTCAGCAAGCCCGAAGCCACGCAGACCGCTGCCATATCGCGCGCGCCTGCGCGCCCGGAGCGAGCCGCACGCATCGACAAGGACCTCGCCGCGCCCACAGGTGCGGGGAGAGCGCCGACCCGGAGCGCAGCGAGGGGCGATCCGGCTGGGCACAGTGTGTTATGCGGGGACTTTCTCCTCCGCAGCCGCTTTAGCAGCTACCTCCGCGCTGGCCTGCGACTCCACCTTTTTCTCATTTTCGCGCTCAGCGATGAAAGCATCACCACGTTTCTTGAGCGTGTGCTGCAAATCGTCGTCCGTCCTGAACTGATCGAGCGCCCATAGCAGCGCACCGGTCAGCGTGCCGCGATCCACCGGAAAATCAACCATCGAGACGATGCCGCCGAGTTCGATCAGTTCGCGCGTACGGGCCTTGCGTTGATCCTCGCGCCGCGCGCTCAGCATGCGGGCCGCTTCGGCCTTCATCGCGTCGGCCTTCTGGTTAATCTTTTCAAGCCTGACCAGCTTGTCTAACTGGCGGGACTCCTGCGCGGTCGGATTCGGAATCGCGGCCAGTTCGACCAGCAACGATTGGGTGGCGGTGGGCGACTTCAAACCCTTGATGTACTGGACGTGTTCCGTGAGCCATTCGGCCTTTGCCATCATTTTTCTCCTGGATCAAATTCACGTTGCATCGAGCGACAGCGCAGACCGACCATTCAGCCCCTTTCCTGCAAGCCATTCCGGATTATGAAAATCACAAAAGCGAGCTAGTAGGGAGGCGCGACCCGGCAGTATCTGGCGAGCAAAGCGAGTCAGGGCGCGCTTCCGCGTTTCTATGCTAGCATAGAAACAGCTTATGATAAGATGAAAGCCCGACCGCCAATGCCAACGTACCATCTGAGCGTGAAAGCAGGCCGGAAGGCTGCCGCAGGGGAACACGCCAAGTACATTGCGCGGGAGGATCACTACGCCTACATTTCTCGCGGTGGAAAGTACGAGGAACGCGGCGACCTGAAGATGACCGAGAGCGGCAACATGCCAGCGTGGGCCGCACACGACGCGAGCATTTTCTGGCAGGCAGCGGACACCTACGAGCGTGCAAACGGGCGGCCGTACACGGAGATCGAGGTTTCGATTCCGCGCGAACTGGACGATGAACAGCGCGTCGCGCTCGTGCGCGAGTTCGTTGAACACACGCTCGGCCAGCGGCACGCGTACACCTGGGCGATCCACAATCCGGCCGCAAGTGACGGGCTGGAACAGCCGCACGCGCACATCATGTTCACCGAACGGGTGAACGACGGCATCGCACGCGATCCAGGGCAATATTTCAGGCGCAGGAATGCGCAGGAACCGGAAAAAGGCGGTGCCGGAAAAGACCGCTATCTGAGCAGCCGGCAGTTCGTCCGTGATGTGCGGGAAGAATGGGCCGTCACGGCCAATCACTTCATGGCACGGGCCGGCATCGAGGCTCGCATCGACCATCGCAGCTACCGGACGCTGGGTATCGACCTGGAGCCGTCCGTGAAAGTGGGCGTCGCGCGCTACGCGGGCGAGCGTGGCGTGATGGCCGGATTGCTCGAAGAGAATCGCCAGCGCGCGTACCGCAATGGGCAGCGGCTGCTCATCAATCCGGCGATCGGTGTCGCCGCGCTGACGATCAATCAATCCACCTTCTCACGTCGCGACGTCGAGCAGTTCGTCTTTCGCAATACCGACGGTGCCGAACAGTTCCGGCAGGTGTACGCGCGGCTGATGAATTCGAAGGAACTTCTCGCGCTGAAGGATTCCGGTCGCAATGGCGAATGGTTCACGTCGGCGGATCTGCGTGCGATTGAGGTGCGCCTGGTCGATCGTGCTCGCTCAATGGGTCGCGCCGGCGACGCTGCAACTGGAGACGCCGCGGTGCGCGAAATGCTACGCGCAACCCGGAAGTTCAATGCGGGACAGGATGCGGCTTTTGTCGCGCTCGCGGGCGGCGGCCAGCTGGTGGTCGTGAATGGTGCTGCGGGTACCGGCAAAAGCTATGTGCTCGCCGCAGCACGCGAAGCGCTCGAGGCGGACGGACTGCGCGTGATGGGCGCGGCCCTGCAGGGCAAGACGGCCGACGACATGCAGCGCGACGCCGGCATCGCGAGCCGGACGCTGCACAGTCTGCTTTCGGGCATCGAGCGCGGTGCGGAAACCCTGGACGCGAAAACGGTTCTGGTAATCGACGAGGCCGGAATGGTTGGATCGCGGCAGATGGAAAAACTGCTCGACCATGCGCAGGTGGCCGGGGCGCGCGTACGCCTGGTGGGCGATGCGTGGCAGCTGCATGCGGTCGCCGCTGGCGATGCTTTCCGCGCCGTGTCGCGTGAGGCGGCGGCCTCAAACCGGCTCGAAAGCCTGACCGAGATCAGGCGGCAGGACGAGGCCTGGCAGCGCGACGCAACGTCGGCGCTGGCCCGGCACGATGTACCAACCGCCGTGTCCGCGTATGCGGAGCGCGGTGGCGTACAACTGTATTCGACCGTCGCCAACGCGCGCGAACGGCTGATTGCGCAGTGGCAGGATGATCGCCGGGCCAGTCCCGGCAAGACCCAGCTGCTACTGACTCACACCAACGAAGAGCGCTGCGCGCTGAATGCGCGCGTGCGCGAATTGCGGCGGGCTGCCGGCGAACTGGGCGCCGAACAGACCGTGCGGACCGAGAACCGACACATCGCGATCGCCGCCGGCGAGCGGATCATGTTCCTGCAGAACGAATACGTGATGCAGGTCAAGAACGGGACGCTGGGCACGGTCGAACAGATCGAAATGCCTGACAGGAAAGCGCCCGGCGCCGTCCTGCACGTGCGGCTCGATGATGGCCGACAGCTCGCGGTCGATACGGCGCAGTACGGCCACTTCGATCACGGCTACGCGCTCACGGTCCACAAGAGCCAGGGTGTGACAGTCGATCGCGCATATGTGCTGGCGACGAAGAGCATGCATGCCGAGCTAGCCTACGTCGCGATGACCCGGCACAGGGAAAATCTGATTATGGCGGCCGGCCGGGACGAGTTCGCGGACGGCGCAGCGCTGATGCGCAGCCTGTCGCGTGCCGACGAAAAATCGTTCAGCGCGCAACATGAGCTGCAGCCGGAGCGTGATCGCCGGCCGGAACTGGGCTACCGGCACACGCTGAACCGGCGCCGTGTCGACTTCTCGAATGCACCCCGGCCGCAACGGGCCGAAAAGACCCTCGATCGTACAGTCGAGCAGTATGCCGATGCCCTCTCCGCTGCGGCGGCCGCAAACCGGGCAGGCAAGCCGGTGCCCGCAAAGGACCGCGCGGCCCTCAGGCGGGCGGGCGTCGGACTGGACCGGCTCGATCCGGCGATGCGTCGCGAGATCCGGTATGTAGTTGAGCGGGATGACCGCGCCTGGCGCGCGCTCGTTGAACTCAGCGGCGCCGAGCGGGCGGCAGCGCTTGTCAACGAAGTAGCGCAGGCCCGGGCGCAACGCGCCGGCATCGACGCGGCAGCTGCCGGACACCCGCAATCGCCGACGCCAGCCACCGCATCCCGGCGTTTCGCCGACCTGACGCCAGAAGAACGTCAGGAACGGCGCAACGAGTTCAAGGCTCAACTGCGCGAAGCGGCTGGCCAGGCGGTCGGGCGAGATAAGCCACCGCATGAGCGCACGGCATCGCGCGGACGTGGCGGGCCAGAAATCGGTGATTAATCTGGTTGTCTGGATAATCGGCCAACGTTGAATGAACCAATTGATCTGAACCCAGCCCCATGTTTGGGCGATGCCCCTTCGCCGCCTCGGAATGACGTTGTTTTATAGCCCGCACTTAATCAGGTGCGGGCTTTTTTATTGCTGTCTTCGGCGTAGAAATATCCAATACCGCTTGATATTTCGGCGATGCCGGATTATTTCCTGTTCTGCAGACTGTCTGAAGCCCTGGTGAGCAATAACGTTTGCAGGGCAATCAGGCGAGCACGCGACCGCGTTGATTACGGGTGTGCTGCGGACACGCGCGTAAATCTTTTATCGCGCACCTTGGGGATTCCGCGGCCTCAGGCCGGCTCAGCCCTAGATCCCGCCCCGTAGAAGTCTTGTCGAACGGTTTCGGTTCCGTCCGTCCTCTCTGCGGGCTGGATCGAAGCGTGCGTAGCGCGCGCAGGCCGACGTGGAGCGTCCGGGGGGAGGACCGTAGGTCTAGAGGTATTCGAATTCAGCGGTTGACGTTCGCCATACATGCTGCATTGCGAAAATCAAGCGTCCTGGGCATCCGCGGGACATCCGGCTCTTGCCGACCCTCTGCGGCCATCGGAACCAATGCCCTCACATCGGCCGCTTACCGGATACCATCGGTCATCAGCGCACAAAGTTCGCAAGCCAGCACCTTGTCCACTTGATCGTAAACTGGACGGATCTAGGCATCGCTCGCGCTGAGCAGACTCGCGGGCCTTGAATTCGAAAATCTTAGAGATGGGTTCCTCTCCGCTTCTCGCGCTAAGGGGTGCAACCGACGATTCCGCTTATGGTTCGCGCAGATAGCGCTCCGAGAGTGCCTCGTAAAGCGGCGGCGCAAAGATCCGCGAGACGCGGCTCGAGATCAGCGCGGTGGCCATCAACGAGATGACGAGCGCATGCCCGTTGATCATTTCGATGACGATCACGAATGCCGTGATTGGACTCTGCGTGACCGCCGCGAGGTAGCCGACCATGCCCAGCGCGATCAGCATCGAAAGCTGCATCTGCGAAAACACCATATGCAGCGTATTGCCGATACCCGCACCGATCGCGAGCGACGGCGCGAACAGCCCGCCAGGTGCCCCAGGCAAGTACGAACCCACCATCGAAACGATCTTCAGCAGCGGATACGCAGCGCTTACATGCGCGCTACCCTCCAGCATGCTGCGCGCCTCGGCATATCCGCTGCCGAACGTGTGCCCGTGCGCGAGCACGCCGACGACCGCGATGATCAGACCGCATAGCGCACCGAAGAGCACGGGCCGCCGCCCGCGAAGCTCGAGCAATGCCGTGGGCATCCAGCGCCTCGTATTCAGCAGGAGCCAGCAGAAGCAGCCCCCCAGTACACCGGCGATTACGCCGATCAGCACGACGGCGAGGCTGAGCCAATTGGGCAGTCCCGAGCCAATCTCGATCGTGCCGAAGTAAACATAGTTTCCCTGAATACCCAGCGAAACGATGCCGGCAAAAATGATGGCGGTGATCAGGACGCCGCTCGTGCGCTGCTCGAAGCTGCGCGTGAGCTCCTCGATCGCGAACACCACCCCCGCGAGCGGCGCATTGAATGCAGCCGACAGTCCTGCGGCTGCGCCCGCAAGCGCGAGCCTTCGTTCGAGCACGCCGGGCCGGATTGTGCGAAAGCGTTGCGGGTAGAAGTGCCTCAGGCTGAACATCAGGGCCGCGCCGACGTGAATGGTCGGCCCTTCACGTCCAATCGTAAAGCCACCGAGAATGGCAAGAAACGAAACGAAGATCTTGCCGACGAGGATGCGCAGCGTGAGCAGCCGCGGACCCAGTGTGTCAGGTCCATGCAGCATGGCGATCACCTGCGGAATGCCGCTGCCTTCCGCGCCATCGAAGAAACGCCGCGTGAGCCACACCGTCACGGCGCCTAAGACGGGTGCTGCGACGAGCGGTAACCAGAAGTGCTCAGCCGCAAGGCGCAGAAACAGCGCGTAGCCGAAATCGATCAGCTTCGCGTAGAGCACCGCGACAAGGCCGACCGCGATCGCGCCCAGCCAGAACACACCGTAATGGAGCCACAGCCGATGGGCACGCTGCAGCGTTCGTCGGTCGATCAGCGGAACGATGCGCACGATCTGTATCCTCTTCTTTGTCGATTCGCGTTATTCGGAGTTGAGGCAACATTTGCGATTCGTGCCGCGTTGGGCAGTTTACGTCGAGCACCGGAAAGCTAGACCTTGCGCGGTGGCGCCTTCATATTGGCCGCGATTATAAGCCACCACAAGACGAGGCCTGAGCAGGCGTAAAACACGGTGCTCGCGCCGTCGTGCTTGAGGAGCCAGCCGCCCATCATGCCGCCGAGCGCTAGTCCGATCGACTGCGTGGTGTTGTAGACGCCCGTGGCCGCGCCCTTGCGGTTGCCCGGCGCGAGCTTCGAAACGAGCGAAGGCTGCGACGCTTCCAGAATGTTGAAGCCGAGGAAGTACACGAAGAGGACAGCTGACACGATCACGAGTGTATGCGCGAGCGAGCCGAGCAACAGCTGGCCGATCAGGATAAAACCGATCGCAGAAACGATCACGGCCTTCATCTTGCCCCGTTTCTCCGCCGCGATGATGGCGGGAACCATCATGACGAATGCGAGACCCATGACCGGCAGGTAGATCTTCCAGTGCGACGCGACCGGCAGACCAGCATCGACGAGCAGTCGCGGCACGACGAGAAAGAGCGCCGTGTGCGTGGCGTGCAGCGCGAGCACACCGAAGTTCAGGCGCAGCAGCTCGACGTTGTGGAGCACCTCGGCGAACGGCGCGCGCACGTGCACGGGCCGCGGCGCGTCGGGCACCACCCAGATCACCACGCCCACCGCGAGGATCGAGAACACGCCGACCAGGGTGAAGAGGCCGCTCATGCCGACCCAGTGGAACACAATCGGCGCGCCCACGATGGCCACGGCGAAGGACATGCCGATCGAGCCGCCCACCATCGCCATCGCTTTGGTGCGGTGCTCCTCGGCGGTCAGGTCGGCGATGAACGCGAGCACGGCCGACGACACCGCGCCCATGCCCTGTATGACCCGTCCGACGATAATCCACACCATGTCGTGTGCGCCCGCGGCGACGAAGCTGCCGATCGCGAAGATCACGAGGCCGGTCGCGATGACGGGCTTGCGGCCGACCTGGTCGGAGACCCAGCCGTAAAAGATGTAGAGGAGCGACTGCGTCACGCCGTAGGCGCCGAGCGCGATGCCGACCAGCAGCAGGTTGTCGCCGCCAGGAATGGTTTTCGCATAGACCGAAAACACCGGCATGATCATGAAGAGACCTAGCATGCGCAGCGCGAAGATTGCGGCGAGCGACACGGTCGCGCGCAATTCGGGCGCGCTCATGCGTGAAGGGGCAGCCGAGGTGTCTGAGGGCGCGTTCATGGAGTGCAATCGAAAAAAAACCCAGCGTGAGCGCTGGGTCAGAGGAAGCTGCCGCCGGGACCACTGGTCGCAACTGGACGTTCAGTCCGGCAAGCTGAGGACACTGCGGAGTCACCCGATCTCGCTCTGCGCCCGCTCAAAGCACATTGCAATAAAGATCACGGCATGACACTTCCCGCAATCTATACCGAGATTCTTAAAGGTAACTTAATTCGCTGCGTCCGTACGGCTGGCCTGATCGTCGCCAGATATCCCCTCTGCTGAGCACTCCCGTTCACTCATAGTGGGTATGTCGCCACTGCCTCGGTGGGTGCATGGCGAGCCGCATCGGGGTGGTTCGCATCCTGGGAGCGATACGCGTGGCGGTCCGCTAACGGCGCTAAAGGCGCCGTTAGGACGGCCGGTTAGACCCGTCGGCGTATGACGGTTGATGGCCGCGTGCTGCCTCATGCACAGGGCATACGCACCTGAAGCGCACAAATCGGTGATCGGCAGCACGCGACGGCGGATTCAACCGGTGGATGCAATAGTTTGCTGGAATCGTTCGGCGGGTGTCTCGTAGCCCAACGTCTTTCTTGGACGCTCGTTCAATCGCCTGGCCACAGCGTTGAGTTTGACCTGCGAATACACGGACAGATCGGTGCCTTTAGGAAAGTACTGTCTTAACAGCCCGTTCGTGTTTTCATTTGATCCGCGCTGCCATGGATGCTGGGGATCGCAGAAGTAGACCTGTATGTCGGTAGCCACGGTAAAGCGTTTGTGTGCGGCCATCTCTGTTCCCCGATCCCATGTCAGCGACTTGTAGAGCTCCTGCGGCAGTTTTGAAGCGTGTTTGATGAGTGCATTGGCGACCGTTTCGCTATCCTTGCTCGCTATCCTTGCTCGCTATCCTGACCAGCATAACGTAACGCGTCTGGCGCTCGACGAGCGTCGCGATCTGGCTGCTGCCGCTACCGCACAGCAGATGACCTTCCCAGTGGCCCGGTACTGCACGATCTTCAACGCTCGCGGGGCGTTCACTGATCGATACGGTGTCCTTTATCCTGCCATGATCGTCGGTCTTTTGCGTGTGATGTCGGGAACGCCGCATGGCTCGGGTACGCCGCAGGTGCTCCAGCAACTCCTTCTTCAGGGCACCTCGGGCCTGTATGAAGAGACTGCGATAGATGGTCTCGTGAGACACGTTGTAGTCCTCGTCGTCTGGATACGCCCGCCTGAGCCATCCGGCAATCTGCTGCGGTGACCACTGCAACTGGAGCTTGCCGGCGACGATGTGCGCCAGCTTCCGGTACCGAACCAGTTTACAGACTTTGGGGCGCTGCGCGCGATCCCATGCGAGTTCATCGGCGTGGCTTGCCCGATAGCCGGTCGGTCCGCTGTTACGTTTGATCTCCCGACAGATAGTGGAAGGCGCACGCGAAAGTCGCTTCGCAATGGACTGGATCGAATCATCAGCCACGAGCCCTCGCGAGATCTCTTCGCGCTCCTCCAGCGTCAACGCCAACCTCGATCGGTGCCTTTGTGGTGGCTGGATACCGCCTGTTTCAGCAAGAATCCCTTGAACTGACGAGTGGTTCCGATCAAAAAGCTGGGCAATTTTCTGCAACGACTCGCCCTTGCGCCAACGCTCCCACATCAGCGCCTTCTGCGTCTCGCTGTAATAAATCCGGCGTCGCTGTTTCATTTGCAACACTCCTGCTGCTTACGCAGTCTTCAGTGTGTTGCATCCACCGGTTGAATGCGCCACCCAATGCTGCCGTTCGACCCAAGCCTTCCCCGACGACGGCTTTGAAGGACCAACGGTCATTCGGGCCAGCACAAAGGCTGGCCGGACGGCATCGCTTCACGCTTACCGTATTTCTCACTGTGCCTTGCGGGTTCGCGGTTCAATCCAGTGCCTATTTCACTGGCTTTAAGCGTGCCGAAAAACCTTTCTATCGCCGCATTCCGAGACTGTTTTCGCGTGCAGATCGGGAGGCCCGTATATATGATCGGCAGGACATCTTGATACTGGGAAGCTTTGACTAATCGCGCTTCAAAAAAAATTGCGGCGAGACGTATACGAAAGTGACAGCACGAACAGTCGCAGGCGGACCGGTTGCAGCCGCAGCTTTGTCCTTCATTCCGGCATAGCTAGCCGGGTCCAAGGGTATCTGGAATTCCAATGTGTGAATGCCAGGGTGCTGAACATCAACAAGATATTGAAGCTCAGTCTTGTTGGCTGGCGCAAGTAATAAGTTCTTTATCTTATTCTCTGCGCCGAGGACGTCAAAGAAACGCGGCCCGGTTTGAAATGGCACGTTGTTCGAACCGGAGTTTATTCGCGATACGCGGAGACTATTTTTTTCTAAGTCTATTATTGTCGGAAGATTTCCGGCGTTTGCAATGCTGACTTTCGCCTGAATGAAGAGCTGACGCTTCGGTTCTAACGTGTTCGAAAAGTAGTCGTCGACAGTAGCATCGAGGAGTGACGCCTCTATTGCGACCTGAAGCACGGGACGTACCGCCTGTCTTTGCTCGAAATCAAGTTTTTGCAGTTGAGCTTGCAGTTGCGCCAGTTGCGCTTGGTTCAGCGACCAAAATGTATAGATCGTCCATGCACCGCCGACCACTACAGCGATGGAGAGGATGATGCTCTGAAAGCCGGCCGCGAGTTTTGAGAAGCGCTCGGCATCTCCAGGCAGTTTCGCCATCTCTCATCTCGTGTCAGTTAATCGGGTAGGTCATGCCCACCCGTCAATACAAACAAAGCGGCCCGTGAAGACGTCGGTGTGCTAACGCCTCGTTCCGCAAGGAATCCGACGGCACACAACTCGAAGGGGCACGCAACTAGACAGCACGTAGCAATACGTCAGCCAGGGCGCTATTCGCGGTGTCGTCAAGCGCTCCCAGTGCCGCGCGAGCGTCAGCCGCCAACATGACGGGCGGCTTTTCCCTGAACTCGCGTGGTGTCGTGGGTGTCGCGTCAAGCAAGTTCAGTGCCGTCGAAACATTCCTGTGCAACTCCTCATTCTTCTCTGTCTTCCTGCCGAGCGCGCTCGTCACTGCGGAAACCAATGGATCGTTGGCCCCTCGGGTAAGCTCCTGAATCTTCCCGGCCAGCGTGACCTCCTCGGTGTATCGCTGCAGATATGCGGTCATTGCCGCCGCCCGATCAGCGTCGATCAGGGCAGGAGTTCCACGGACGGCGGCGAGCAGCTTGCGCATGGGCGCCTTCGATGCTCCGGACTCTCCGCTATCGAGCGCTTTCAACACGTCCTGCCATTCGCTTGCGAACAGATCAGGCGCGATGCCGGTCGCCTCTTCGAGGACGCTCGCGTAGCGTTCGATCGCCACGAGACAATAGTCGAAGTCGACGACCATCGCATCGCCCCGGCACAGCTTCCCGCCGCGTACGCAGATGCTTTCGTCACTCAACGTCCCGGCCTTGGTATTAGCCACCACGAGATAGCCACTGCCCGTGCCGGGCAATGCACGGCCGTTCTCTGCCTGCGCCAGTGCCTGCAACGAAGTGGCCCCGACCAGAGAGCCGAAGCCTGCGTAGACTGCTTTCGCGACATCCGTAGCCGGGCTCACCGCCGCCAATGGAACGATCGCGCCGGCGCTTCTCGACAGGTCGCCGACGACGTCGAGCAGCGTACGCACGATGTCGCTGCCCGGCACGCTGTAAAGCCCCACAAACAGCGAAAGATCGCCCACGCCGACGGGAGTGGGCGGAACCATGCGGAGGTTACGCAGTTCGATCCAGCCCGTGGACGTGCCGGCGTCACCCAGTTCGCCCGCCTTCTTCAACTTGTCGATGATCTCGCGGGGACCGACGGAGAATGGGATCATCCGCTCCTGGCCGCGCTGCGTGAACTCCGCGAGACTCACGAATAGCGGGAGCCGTTCCGTGCCGAACTTTCGCCCTTCGACGACATGCAGGCCTGCGAGGCTCACGCCGAAGTAGCATCCGCCGGACTGGAACTTCTTGCCGTCCACGAGATCCGGAAACGGGTCGTCCATTACCCGTTCGGGCGGCAGCATCGTCGCGTCCTTGCGCATGACCTCGGCGCGTCGAACCGTGCCCACCATTGTCCAAAACCGTTCGAACATTTCTTTGCCCCCGTTTAGATATCGGCGTGCGCCCAGGCATCCTGTTGCACGACCAACATGGCGGAAAGGAACGCCGGGTTGTCGGGCGTCAGTACGTGCAGCGCATCGAGGTAGGCCTTGCCGATCGGTGCCCCGCTGGCGAGCTTCTCATGCAGGCGCCCGCAAAACGCCCTTGCATCCTTCGACTTGACTTCCCAGCGAAACCCGACCGTCGCCGGCACGCCTTCCTGCGCGACCCTGAACAGGCTTTGCGACGACGCGCCTTCGCAAGAGGAAAGGACGAGCAAATTGACCCGACCGCGGCGCAGGATCTGTGCAAAGCGTTCCATCGACAGGCCCGTCAGTTCCAAAGGTTCCTGTCCTGGCAAAACCAGGAAGACGTCGTCGTCATCCGCGCGGACGCTGTGTCCGCAAAAGTGCACGATGTCCCAGGGCCCGTCGCCGACGGCTGCCTCGAGCCTGGCTATGCTGTCCTCGCCTGTTTTCAGGACGCATTGCGCCGGCTCTTCCAGATCGCGCGCGAGCCGCGCCGTGCTGATGTCCGAGCGCTCCGCGTCGAGGTCCGGCAACCGCCGGAAGCTCTGCGCTTCCTGCCTTCGGAACGTATGCCGTCCCACGCTCAGCGTGCCGCGCCCCGGATTGGACACGATCACGAGGGTACGTCCAGTCAATGCCTTCTTCGCCGCTAGCACCGACGTTGCGTCATCCTCTGCTACCGTGGCCTGGGACGGCCGTAGGAGGATGCGTCGCGCGAGCGGCGACATGTCGCGCACGAACTTGCGCCTCACACAGTCGCGCAGCGCTTCGAACGGCACGTCCGGAAACTCGACACTGTCGGTGACGATGCGAAAGTGCATGTTGTCCATGCTCTTTACGCACTGCAGGCAGGTGTCGATGGCCGTACGCTGCGGCTCGCTCAGAAGGAACTGATGAAGCTGCTCGCCCACACTGAGCAATCGGTGCGGCCAGCCGTCATTCACGCGCGCCTCGCCTTCGGGATCGTCGTACTTGTAGAGTTCCCAGCGTGGCCCGAACTCTTGCTGCTCGGCCCTGAGGAAGCTCAGCATGTCGGATGCAACGGGCTCGTCCGCCAGCACAGCGCCGTTTGCCAGCATTACGCGCACGCGGATGGACTCCACGTGGATGAAGATGTCGACCTGTGCCCAGGGCTGAGGGTCCGGAATGACCTTGCGCATCTTACGCAGAGCCTCGCGAATCCCGTCGATCGATTCGTTGCCGAACACTTCCACGTCGTCCACGCCCGCGGCGTAGCGTTGCAGCAGATCGAGCCGCACCGGGGCCGCGAACAGAATGGGCAGCGAGCGTCGCTTCGCGCGCAAGGCGATCGCTAGTTCGCATGCCCCAAAACCCAGTGCGGCAAGCTCGTGCGTCGTCGACGTGCCGGCATGGAAGCCGTAAATGATCGCGGCCGATGGCGGGCTGTCCGCTTTCGTTTCGAGTGCTGCGAAGACTTCGGTAGCGTCCCGGCACAGGGTCAGGCGCGGCGCCGCCTCCCCGTCCTTCGTCGCTTCGAGCAGTAGTTGGATCGCCGTGAGCCATTCCGGGTCAGACGCGGCGACGAGCAAGTGATCAGGCATTGCTCGTTCCTTTTTCACGCATCCTGTACTTCGCTACCGAAGGTACAGGCAGGGTGAAGGCGATAGTCAGTGTATCGGCGCGCTGGCTCGCCTTCAGCGTGCCGCCGTTGCACTCTATCATCCTGCGCACCGCAGATAGCGCGTGAACCGTCGCTTGCTGTGCGTCGGTCCTCGCGCGCGTCAATCGGTCCGCGTCCGCAGGAAGAACAGCGATGCCTGCAGCCCCGCGAATGCTCGTCGAGAGTTTCACCGAAACGTGGCGGCGGCCGCCGTCGACTTCAACCGACACCTTGCTGGAAGGTAGGCGAATGGCAAGCATATAGCCGAGCGTGGAATGGATCACAAAGCGCACGCGATCCGGATCTGCGTAGGCTGCGGGAACGCTGTCAGTCTGCGTGACGGCAATCGAATTGCTGTCGTAGAGCGGAAGATCGGCTACGAAGCGGTCAATCGCCGCTTTAACATCGACGGCGACCGGATTGCCCACTGGCGTGCGCTCAACCTCGAGGCCGTCAACGAGTCGTTCGTAAGTGATGTCTGTCTTGCAAAGGCTTGCCCGGGCTTTCGATAGCAGATTCTGCAGGTCAGGATTGTCTTCAGCCAGGCCGCGGGCCTTCGCGACCAGCGCATTGGCAAGCAGAAGTGGGCCCCGGGTTTGCTGAGCAACGCCTTGAACCGTCGTGCGCATGTACTCCAGCGCGGTCACCCAGTCCCAGCCCTTCGGGTCGGTCAGCCGCCATATCCGCCGATTGAACGCGTCCTCCGCTTCGCGCGACGACGCGACGACATGCCGTTCGAGCCCGTCCGCGCCGCGCAATCGAAGGGGCTTTTCCGCGACGTGTCCCGACGCAAGAATGGCCTTTGCCTCCTCATCAGCGCCGAACCTGCTGAGATCCTCGCCCCGGACAGACCCGGTCGACATACCGCGGACGCCGGCGGGTATGGGCGATATACGGGACTCCTTGTCCGGCAGGACGCCGAGAAGTTGGTTTGCCAGCGAGTTCAGACGCGTAATGCGATTCGCCCTGTCGACTACTATCACCCCCTGCTCGACATTTTCGATAAGGGCTTTGTTGAGGCGCATCTCGAACCATAGTGCGACGGTCTTCTGCGCTTCCTTGATCAGTTCGGCCAGCACGGCCACATCCGGGTGCTGGAAGGCGCCCTCTTCGCTGGACTCGAAATCAAGGATCCATTCGACCGAACGGTCCACCAGGATGGGGTAGCAAAGACACGAGTGGGCGTCAGGCGCGAGCTGAATATATCCATGTTTGTCGCGCCCTTGCGTGTTCTCGACGCGAACCGGCATGCCGGTCTTGTAGACGCGGCCGAGTACGCCTGCGCCAATAGGCTGGGTATAGTCTTCGCGCACAAGAAGTTTCTTGTCCGTTGCATTGTATTGTTGCACCAACTCGAACCGTTCCCGCGCGTGCGCCAAGCGAAAGATAGCCGCATAGTCCCACCGGAAGTGCTCGCAGAGACGCTTCACCGCACTCTGTGCGATCTCCAGGGGTCCTGCGCGCTGTGCGAAAAGATCGCGAATCTCCTGATGGAAAAGCGCGGCCTGCGCCTGGTAGGCGGCACGCACGAGCCTTAGCGTATCGGACACCAGGAGCTTGTCCAATGTGCGCTGGTCTTCGGATGTGAAGGGCTCTCCGCGTTTGCGCGCCAATGTAAGGCTGACCACCGTCCCCCCGTTTTCCTTAAGCACCGCAACGACGAAGCTGCGCGCACCCCTGTTAAGGTATTCGCGAGTGACGGGATTGTTGCGCAACGTCCGAAACGATGGGTTTTCTCTGAAGAATGCGTTGATGTCGGGGACAGCCAGCTCGGTTCCATCGATCCACTCCATCATGGTGGACGGAACCTTGAGCCAGCGCGCCGGCCAGTTGAAGCGCTTGCCGTCATCGACGGCGTAGCGGCCTAGCACCAGCACCGGCTTGCTAGTCTGTGTGACCGTCGGCTCAATCGCGTATTCCGAGAACGTCGCGATGTCGAACGGGACGGGGGCCCGCAGGATCTCCAATATCCTGTCGAGCATCGTTTCAGGCGATTGACCGGGGTCGCACGCGCGACGAAGTTCCAGCGCGCCTATCGCGAACTTCAGATCGTCAGCTTGGGTCACGTTGTCCCCCGACTGCCTGCCAATATCGACGCTCATGCTCGCACGCTACTCGTGGCTCGGCAAGGGCCGGCTTAAGTGGTCATTAGGCAGTTGCGAATATAGGTCATGCGTCAAGCGCGGGAGCTGCAATTGGTGCCAAAGTGTGTGCTAAGCCACATACCAGTCGGATCAATGAGAGGGCATTGCACAAGGAGCACTAATATGCGCCGCTGCTTCGCAATCTGATCTAATTGGGATCACTAGTCATCGCACGTTCACTCGATTCGGACCAGAACGATAGTGTTTGGCGTGTGACGGCCTTTGACGCACCGTCTGAGCCGCAGCACTAACTAGTCGTTCCGCGAGAGCCGCATTTGTCTGTACGCCAGCCGACGCAGCACGCCATCCGATTGTTAGGGAATACCTGACAGCAATTAGCGATTTCTTCGACTACTTTTTGAAAGCACCAGCGCAAAAAAACGAGAAGATTACGCGTTTCCCAAAGACGGCCGCACGAGGTCCAGCGTGACTGGATTTTTGTGCACGCCTCTTCCTGGAACACTCGTCGTGTATCGATCCCCTGTGAATGCGCGCGTCCACCTTTCTCGTCGACTCGAGGGCAGATCATGTTTGGGGCAGCAAGCCGGAGCCTATTACATATCGGAAGACGGCTGGTCGCTTTTCGCAACGCATCTGCGCGCGCGGTTCGTGCCGCTGGATTCCATGCGAGCGGCCAGCAAGAACAACCGCGATATGCCGATTATCACGCATACCTACGATTATCCGATGCCGCGCGACGTCGGCGCGGGGCTGCGTTTCGGACCATGGCTATATCCCTTGCTGCTGATGTATGAGGTGCCACGTGCAGACTGGGAGGTGCTCGCGAAGGTGTTGATCGACCGCCTCTTTGTTCTGGTGCGCAACATGCCATTGCAAAACTTCCATGTCGTGAAGACGCTCGGTTCGCTGCGACCCGCCGACGCCGACCCCAAGGTGAAAAGCGTTGACTGGCTGAACGAGATACATCCGACATCCGCGGGATACCGGCAGATCGCGTCCAGGTTTTGCGCCGAGGTCGCGAGGCAGAGGATGCTGCCGTGAACGAGTCACGCCACCGGAACGAGCTAGAGTTCCGATTTACCGCCGATCACGCTGACGCGGGGTTCGAAGATCCCGCATCGCGTCGTGCCGGTATAGGCAATGGTGATGCGTGAAAGCGATGCTTGCAATGCAATTGCCATGCGGTATGTGCAGGGCGCGTACTGTGCAGCAGTTCGATTAATGAAAGATGAGCCTGAGGAGCTGATATGCCGATTTCCGTTGATGGAACCATAGACGTGATCGTCGACCTTAATCACGACAATGATTTCGACGCCGACAAGGCGAAAAAGGCCGGGATCGCTGCAATCATTCATAAAGCCAGCGAAGGTGCCACGTTCAAGGATCCAATGTACAAAGAGCGCAAGGACGCGGCGCTAAAGGCGGGCTTGCTTTGGGGCGCGTATCACTTTTCCAGCGCGCGGTCGGTCGCTTCCCAAGTTGACAATTTCCTGGGCGCGGTGGAGTGGGACGCCGCGGGCGTTGACAACAACAGAACCCTGCTGTGCCTGGACTTCGAGCCGAGCACCAGCGGGCCTGACATGTCGCTCGATCAGGCACATGAGTTCGTGACCCTGGTTAGGAAGAGGACCGGGCGATGGCCAATGATCTACGGCGGGAACATGCTGCGCGATGCGATTCAACCGCATGGCGCGGATCCGATCCTGAAGAACTGTCCCTTGTGGTATGCCCGCTACCGGGACCGGCCCATAGGCATTCCCGAGGAGACCTGGCCGCAATTTGTGTTATGGCAGTACACGGACGGAAACGCCGGCCCCCTGCCGCACGACGTGAACGGCCTGGGGCACACAGACCGGAACTGCTTTGCCGGTTCGACGGAAGAATTCATGAGATCGTGGCCGTTTCCTGACTATTTCAAGAGCGCACCCGCCTCGAATGAGCGTGGCGGATAGGGGATGTGCGCCGCTGCCGCGAAGGACCCTGCCCGCGGGCCTCGACAAAGGTCGGGTTCGTCGCGCGGTGGCCCCTTTTTTCCACGCTTCCGGTCCAAGGAGACTTGAGATGACGCAACTGACTGAACACTTTGGGCTTGTCGAACTTACCCCAAGCCAGACCGCGACGCGGCGGGGCATCGATAACACGCCTTCTGCAACGGCAATTCAAAACCTTACGCGGGTGGCGCAGTTGCTGGAAGGCGTGCGCGCTCTTCTTGGCAACCGCGCGATATCGGTCTCATCGGGTTTTAGATCGCCTGGTGTGAATGCTGCCGTGGGCGGCGCGCCCAATAGCCGGCATCTCCTGGGGCTGGCCGCCGACTTCACTTGTCCTTCCTTTGGCACTCCGCAAGACATATGCCTCAAGATCAAAGACTCCAAGCTGACGTTCGATCAACTGATTTTCGAGGGAACCTGGGTGCATCTCGGACTCTCCCCGGCCGGAGAGCAGCCGAGAAGACAGGTCCTGACTGCGCACTTCAATGGTGGGACCGTCACCTACAGCGCGTCCTTAGCGTGAACGATCGACCTGGCGGGCTTTGGTCAGGGAGGTTGGAACGCTCCTGCAATCGCGCACGTTCTCGCTATATGACTCGCCAAAAGCTACGCGCAATGTGCTATGTCGGCACTACCTGGCGACGATGCGCGATGTGCCCCGCTTACTCACCGACTGGACGGGATGCACATGAACCGCAATCTTCGGCTAGCTTCATGCAGCACCTGCATTGCGTTGGGACTGTTGCTTTTCGCGAGCGCGTCGATGGGTCAAGACGCGAGTGAGCCCAGCGAAGCATCAGCGCCTGCGAATACGACGCCAGGGTTGCCTGCATCGAAGACACCCACCCCAAAAGATACGCCCGCTGGTACGCGTTTGATCAATCAGGGTCCCGTGACGATCAGAGACGTGTATGTTTTGGAAGGGTCGGCAGCGGCCGCACTCGATTGCGCTTCGTCCGCTCAGCCCGCTGCAGGGGCTTCCGCGGCGACCGAGACGCAGCCGGGCGCGAGTCAGCCCGACACATTCGGCATGGGTGCGGGAGCCAAGCCCGCAAACGGCGCGAGAGCCAGCCAGGCGAATGCCAGGACCGTGGCATTCGGCGGCACGCAGGTGCTCAGGGGCTCGGGTGATGTCGATCTGGTCATTGACGAATCTGACTTCAAGCGGGTCTATGTCGAATCGAACCGGCTGGGAACGCTGCCTCACCTTTATATCAACGGAATCAGCCTGCGTGAGGACGGCAAACTTATCGCGCAACTGACCTGCGGCAATGACGTGCATTTGCGTTTTCACGTTCTCCCCGGCCCGGGCAGCAAGGAGCTTTGGGCCGCGCTCTACCGATCGTCCGGGCTGACGGACGAAGTGCCGCTCAACGCCGGCATTGCATGGGACGACGCCGGCCCCGTCAGTGAGCAGGAGAAACCTGCGCTCAACCGAAAAATCTCTGTCACGAGCGCAGGCTCGGTGATCGCGGCCACAGGAGTTGTGCTGTTCCTAGTGATCGTCAGTGCAATCGTGTTCTTAAAGACGGATACGTTCCGGGACGCGCCTTCTCCTTGGTGGGTTACTGAAGTCCGGAGACAGCGCGCGCTCAGGTCGAAAGCGCGCATGAGTACATCGGATGTGGACTGGCTGAAGCAGGTGTACCCGAGGTTCGATGCTGCGAGAAAAGCGGATTACCAGGACGCGTCCGCGCGCGCCCGCGCCGAGCAGCTGCCGGCCACCGAGCCGGAGCAATGGGATGCGCTATTCGGGCTAATGCTCGACGGCCGGAAACCGCCGCCGTTGCGCGCAACGTTCAGTCTCGCACGCACGCAACTCGGCCTCTGGTTTCTTTTCGCGGTCGCAGCAGGGGTATTCCTCTGGATCGTGTACGGCCAGCTTCAGAAAATCGACGGCTCGCTGCTCATACTGCTCGGGCTTAGTGTGGGCACCGCCGGCGTGTCGCTCGCGATCGATAAGAGTGCGACCGAGGACGACAAGCGACCGTTCACGTTGTCGAAGGATGTGCTCACCGATCTGGTAATTGGAGGGGAAAAGGACAAGCAGCAGGTCTATCGTTACCAAGCCGTCGTGGTGAATCTGCTCTTGCTCTCCGTCGGCATCGCCAACGTGGTCCAGAGCCTGGCTTATCCGCTCTTCGATTCATCTTGGCTGGCTTTTCTCGGCATTAGCGGAGCGGCGCTTGCGCTTGGCAAGCAAGTGAACGAGACATAAGCGTTGCGGCTTTTGCCCCTTTGACTTATCGGTGATCGACCTTCGGACGATCCGTTACCGGCTGCAGATCCGACGTTCGAATGTCCGCAGGAAAGCGCACGCCAACGACCGTAACTGGCCGTTGTGCGCCCTCGGATCAACGATTGCTCCGCGCGGCGACTGCTGCGCCGCACAAGCTGAAACCAACCACCTAAAATCCGACCCCCCTTTTCACCGGCCGGTAGTGAAAAGAGACCGTGATTAAGAACCGACAGTTCAATCGCGGCTTTCCCGACACTTATTTGATTGGGCATTGCATCGACTGTGGATAACTCTGCGGGTGGGTTGCGAAATTGCCTTTCAGGCGGTGCGGTGCGTACGCGAATCCGCCGGAAATAGTCCAGGAGGCGCACGGCGGCCGCTGACCAGCGAAATCCGGACGAGCCGGTGCCTCGCGCGGCGGGTGATGCTGATCGTGCGAGAGGGCTAGCTGCGCGGAGGCGCGAGCTGCTGTCGCGCGAGCCTGAAACAGGTTTCGTGGTCCAAGGAAGGATCGGCCTGTTTAATCTGGCCGGCGCGGATCTGGATCTGCCGCTCGAACTCGGCTTCAGCATCGACGGCCATGCCCCCGGACCCTCCGGTCGGCCGGGGCCGCGAGCGGTCGGCACCTTCCGCCACACAGTTTTTCAAGCCTGCCAACCAGAGCTGGCCACGGGCGTGCTCGCGCTCGTCACGTGTATCGCGCCGGCGCTGTTTGACGTCGGCGGCCGCCCGCATCTGCTGACGCAGTGCCGCCTTGCTACGCTCGTGCCGCAGCCATTTCGCGAGGCCAAACGCGCCGAATAGCGTCGGCGGCAAATACCTGATCGCGGCCAGTCCTCTGTAGTTACCATCATTGATGCGCTCACAGCGCGGCCGCACCGAGGTCAACCCGGCCTTCTGCAGGTCGTGCATTGCACGCTCCGCGCGCCGCTGATCAAGTCCAGCCTGCTCGGCCAGGAACGGCAGCGTCAGGTTCTGCATGCCACCGTCCGACGACGGAATACCCACGCGCATGGTCAACAGATCGAGGTATTTGAGGCTCGCGCGCAGCAACTGCATGCACGCGACGCTGCGTTCAGTGCGTTGCTGACGCGTCGAACCGTTCGCTCGGTTCAGGCTCGGCAACCACTCGTCGGGCGCATCGAGATAGCGCCCGAGGCGGTGCATCAGTTCGGTCAGCACGCGCGGGTGTCCGCCCGCCCCGGTTCGGGGCGGGTTCGGCAACCCTGGCGGGAGTGCCGCAACGCGACGCGCGTGCGATCGGCCGGACATGCCGGAACTGGTGCGGGCTTAACGTGGCATCAGGAACACCGAGGGAAGAAACGGCTTTCGCCTGCATCGCCCCTTCAGGCAGGGCGGCGCAGATATTGCGAATGGAACGGGGATCGGCCGTCCGGCCCAGTTGGCTAGTCGTCGATTCATGCAGTCACTCATTTTTTTACGATCGGACGCCCACGGGCGACGCTTGACACAGAGTGAAGAGTTGCTAGAATCGAAACGCTCTGAATTCGATGTCTCTAGCACTTCTCCCTGTGCTGGCGGTCGTCAAGAACTACCCTCGCTGCCAGGCGGGGGTTTTTCTTTTGTAGGTTCGGTTTTGTCGTGTGCTACGCAGTCCTGCTGAACAGAAATAGAAATCTTCCGACCGAAGCGGCCCGTGACTTTTGTTTGCAACAAAAACGGTGAGCCGGCTCAGTAACCCACGCCTCACCATGCAGACTCCTGCGCCGCTGATGATGCGGATGCAACCGCCGCAGCTGCATTGACTTCGTCCAACGTATTGCCGGCGCGCGTCGATGGTTTTGCCGCACGGGCCAACGTCGGCGCTGGCAGCTCTGGCATCTCCTCACCCGCACGCCAGATCCACGACGGCATGTCGCTTTCCTCGATCAAGCTCGACAGCGCATCCTCGTCTTCCTGCTCAACACCCGGCGGCTGCACATACAGCGCAACCGGCTTCGGCAATACGTCGGCCAGCACCGCGCACGCGAGCGGCTTGTTCTCGGCCAGGTTGTATCGAAGGCCCTTTACGAAGCGGCGCTTGTGCGCCGTGAGCGCATCGAGCATCAGCTTGTCGTAAGCATGCTCGAATGGAATCCATTTGGAAGACACGACCATGACGGCCAGCGTCTCGATCGAGGCGATCCCGGTCGGGTTCAGGCCGAAGGTTGCAATGAACACTAGATGCGACTCCTCGATGCTGTCCCACAGTGCCAGTTCGTTCACAAAGCGCTTCTGGAGCCGCCGATGCAGATCCTCACTCAGCATGAACGGAAAGTCTGGAAGGTGTTTTGCGACGATCTTGAAGCCATAGCGCGACTCCGCAATCTCCTTCACCTCTCCGATCGCAATCATCAATTTGCGGGCTTTCTTGCTGGTAGCCAGCTCGGCCATGTGCGCGATGCGACGCTGCGTAATGCCTGCCGCGTGTTCCAACGAGAACGACTCGGGCACATACAGTGACCGCCCCAGCGGCTCCCCTTTTGACACCTTGCCGGCTGCGGCCTGCAGAAGGAATTTGCGCACGACGTACCAGCTGCGCTTGCCCTCCATCGCCGGATACCAGCGATTCAGACCAGCTTCTTCCCACAGATAGTGCAAGGTGCCGCGCAGCGTCAGTTTTGCGCCGTCTGTACGCACCGTATCGGCCGCGGCGCCTGATGGAGCTGGAGCTGCCCTACCCCCGGTTTTCGAGAGGCTGAAATCGAGCTTGAGTGTGGTGATGCCATCCTCGATGTTCTCCTGTATTGCCTCACCTTTCACCTCGCCCAGCCCGGACAGTTCCGCTGGCGGCTCGTATGACACGCAGTCCGGCGCATGTGCGCCTCCCGTGTTCGGCATGCGCTTGATCACATGGTGTTCGCCGACTTTTGCGACATACATCGGGACGCCAACCGGCGTACACATGCACAGTGGCCGAATCTTCTCGCCATGCGCATCGGCCAGGTACGTCTGCAGGTCATCGGCATTAGCCGCGACGATTACATCGTCAAATCGATATTCATGCATGATGCCCTCCACGTGTCAGACCCGCCCCATATTCACTTCCCGAATACCCTTGTCGTCGCGCAGCGCGATCGCAGCGCGGTTAAGCGCGTTACGCATCTGTTCCGCGTTGACCATGCCCGGCAGACACCAGCGCGGGTTGTTCGAATCGCTAGTCAGGATGACGACCGTCCCCACGTTAAACACGCGCTGCCACCACGGATGAAGCGAGATCACATCCTGAATGCGGAACAGCTCGAGGCTCGAAACCTTCCGGCTCATAATTCCCTGTCGGCAGGTAATCCGCTCAATGTCGATCACGATTTCCGTGAGCGCCGTTTCGACGAATACAAGTGCGAGCCGCGCCAGGCAGAGCAGAAAAGGGGCGATAACTACGGCGGGAGATACCGGCCACCTCGTGACTACCCATGAAAAGAAGACGCCCAGCGTACCGAGCGCGGCGCTGGTGGCAAACAGGTCAGGCAGGTTGATAACCTGCGACGGCGTGCCGTGAAAAATCACGGTGGGCTGGGCAGATGCCGGCATGAGGTTGGTCGTGCGCCCGGTCATAATTTAATGGCGCCGATAATGATTGCGGCTGTGCCGCCATCCTCCGGCGCAGGCGCTGGATTGACCGGCGCGGAGACCGCGACCGACAGCTGGGCTTCGCGCAGCGGCGCCTCGATGTAGGCAGGCACGCGCACCGGATAGTCGCGCGCACCGAACCTGATTTTCGCGAGCGGCCAGTCCTTGCCGTATTTCAGATAACCGTTCAGGTCGGGCAGATTCGAGAGTTGCGACGACGTGACGACGAGCTCCGGATCGCGCTTGCGCTCGCGTGTGTTGATACGCCACTGGCCCTGCACGCCGATCGGGTGGCGCTCTACTTCGTGCCAGCCGATCATCTCCGCAACATTTTTGGTTGTCAGTGCGTTGGCCCCTCCCAACGCAAGCAGACTGCGAAAACACGAGAGCGTCGCTTTCGCAGGTAGATCTCCCAGTTGCTGATGCAACTGAATCAGATCCTGCAGGTCCCCCACGACACACAGGCCATGCTTGCGGCCCTTCGATACTGCAGCCTCGAAACTGTAGAGGCGACCAAGGGATGCCAGCTCGTTTTTGAACACCCACAGCCGCCGATCGAACGTCGGCGCCTCACTCAGAATCATCGCGTAGATCAGGTCGAGCCAGACGGGGATCGTCGGGCCCAGAGCCGTGCGCTGGTCCTCACGCCACGTAATCCAGATGTTCCCTCCGTTTTCGTCGCCCATCCAGCGCCGGATCGAGAAATCGCCATCAGGAATGCGACGCAGCGGCCGGATGTACTTGTTCAGCGTAAAGATGATGCTGGCCGTCGCCCTATCCGCGTCCTTCGCGAAGAAACCGACCGAATCCGTATCCTCAAGGTACTTTTGCAACACTGGGCGCTGCTCGCGCACCAGCAGATCAGTGAGCGTCACCATGTCGCGCATGTCGTCGCTGGCGAGCTTGTTCATCGTGTCCGCGAGCAGCGCGCGTGCATAGCCCGCCCACTCTTCGGCCTGATCGCCGTTCTGCGGTGGAATCGCCGAATGTGCGAGCCGTTCGAAGTCGAAACCGTGATCGACCTCGTTGAACAGCGACCAGCCGACGCACCGGGCGTCGTACGGGTTGATCACGATGTCGCCAGGCAAATAGAAGCGCGCCATAAGCGACCCATTAGGATCGACCACCACCATGCGGTCATCGCGGCGCAGTGCCGATGCGATCAATCCATTTATCGCCTGACTCTTGCCGGAGCCTGGCGCGCCCACGACTATCAGGTTCTGCGTTTCGAGATCCGTCGGCATCTCGACGCCACAAACGGCGACTGGCACGCGCGGCGCATCGCCGTGTTTCACGGCCTGCTTGCGGTACTGATTGTTATGGCGCGCGACGCGGCTGCTCAGCTGGTGCCGGTTTTCCATCTTCGTGCCACGGATAAACCTGGCATACCGGTAGCCTTCGAAGCCATTGAACAGGTATTCGTGGCATGCCCATGCAGCACCCGCTGCAAGCGCCGCACCCGGAACCGCGCCCCAGAAAAGCAAGGGATCATGCACGGCCGCCATGAAACCGTGAACGATCCCCGCAGGAAACGGCAGCGGCGGATACCCTGCCAAAGTGAAGGACACGCAAAGGCCAAGAACGAGCGCGAGCACCGAGCCCGCCCACTGCATCATCACGATTTCGTGCTTTTGCATGATTAGCCGATCCCGTGCCCTTCACGTTGCTTTCCCGGCCTGACGGCCTCCTTGGCCCGCTCCGAGACCGCCTGCTTGCCATCGCGCGTAAAGCCGGCCGACTCGCGCAGGTTCCCGAAGAACTCGGCGCGACGCTCAAGCTTTTCATGCGCATTCAGCTCCGCAAATTTCTTACGTGGTCCCGCCTCCACGCGCACGACGCTGGCACCTTCCACCTGCTGTGTTTTGCCCGCATCAGCCGACTTGCTGGCATCTGGAGCGCCCCGGTCGGCGGCATCCTTCGTTTTGTTCCGACCAAGTTTCTTGAAACCCGCAACCCCGTCGACGGACTTCTTTGCCTCCGGTGTCTGGCCGCTGTTCTCAACTGGCGCAGCTGACGGCGTTCGCTTGCCGGCCCCCATTTCGATGACATTCGACTTTTGCGCCGCCGGCTGTTCCGCGGCCTTCTCTGCTACCTTCTCGACCGGCGCCGCGCTCTTCCCACTGCCGCGCGAGAAGAACGCATTGCGCGCAGCTTCGATCGCGGCCTTGTCAGGTGTCCCCGCTGCAGGCGCCCTGCCCGCGTTGGCTTCCCTCATTTCGCGCAGCATTTCAAGTGTGGCTTTGGCCTGTTCCGTACTGACCCCCGAGGTCTTCGCGACCGTATCGACCGTTTCTGCAAATTTAGCGGGATCTTTCAGGGTCTCCAGCGACGTATCAATACTGACGCTCTCTTTCGTGCCCGCTGCCGCAACCTTGCCTGCCGCTACCTCTCCCGTGCGGTCTGCAGCCTTCTGCGCGGCCTGCTCCGCGACGGGCTGCGCCGCGGTCTTCTCCGGCCCCTCGATCGCACGGCGCACCTGCGCCCGTAATGCCTGCTCCTGTGCATCAAGCTTGATCTCGGCAAGCTCCAGCTCGCGATTGCGGGCTTCCAGCGATTTCGCCCAGCCATCGAGCGTCTTGGGGTAGGTGTGCGTGGCGCCCTTGTCGTCGACGCCCGCCTGCGCTTTCGCGAACATGTCGGCAACTTCCTGCCGGCTCCACTCACGCTGCACATTCAGATCCTTGTTCGCGTGCAGGATCTCGGCGGTCTTCCTCGCGTCGATCAACGCCAGCTTGTTCAGACCCGACAGAAGCGACGCCCGATCGGTGATCTGCTCAGCCCGCTGTGCCTGCTCGACTTCTTTTTCTGCTAACGCCTGCTCGAGCGCGCCGCGCATCGCGGCCGTGTCGATCGGCTCACCGTCTTTCAGGCCGAAGCGTGTCTTCAGCGCCTTGGCATCGGTCGCGAGTTGCTTGTCTTCACGACGCTGCTGGTCCTCGCGCTCGACTGCCTGCGCGACTGCGTGAGGCTCCCTTTTAAGCCAGTCCTGCCGGTATGCGAGATTCTTCTGGCGGGCATCGAGACTCGCGCGACGCTGCGCGAGCGCCTGTTCCTGCTCCGCAAGCTGTTGCTGACGCTCCTTGTCGCTAAATCGCAATACGGTGTCTTCAAACATAAAAACCTCCGTCAGTTCGACGCCTGCCCGGACCAGGGGCGCCCTTGGTTAAACCGGCTTTGCCAGTGCTGCTGATACGCCTGCGCGACTACCGGCACATGCCACATCACCACAGCGTTTTCGCTGTTGTACCTGGCCGCCGACGTCGTGTAATTGAAGCTGCCCGTCTCGACCGATTCACCGTCGATCACCATGAATTTGTCGTGATGGATCGGATACACGTCGATCGTCCGTACACCGACGCCCGCACCCGACAGAAGATCGAGCGCGATGCGGCCTTTGCCGCTGCGATCCTCGACCAGGTTGCTCTTCCGATCGGCAACCACCGCCACGTCAACGCCGCGCCGATGCGCGTCGATCAGCGCCTGCACGATCGCCGGCGACGTAAAGCTGTACGCCGACAGGTGCACTGAATGCCGGGCCGTACAGATGGTTTTGAGAACCAGCCGCTCCGCAGAACCTTCCGGCGAAAAACCCGTGTCGATTGCGGGACCGTCAGGAGCTACGCACGCAGCGTGGGCACTGCTCGCATAGGTCAGGAGTGGAAGGGCAAGAACCCCTATGGCCGACGTGACGGCTGCAGATATGAGAGAACGATAGAGTCTGCTCATCCTCGCCCTCACCGGCCCTGACCCAATAACTCGACGTGCTTCGCGACGGCGACGTCAACACTAGAAAAATTTCCTTGCGTCTCGCCACCGTGCCAGAGAATGTGTCTAGGCTTACCCTGAATAATGCAGCTGGCAATTCGCCATCCGGTCGGATGAACCAGTTCATACGGACCAACCCGTGTCCAGCCGTGCGCTGCCGCGTAAGTCATCCCCGCCACCCTGTTAGTAATGAATTCGTGTCTGGAACTGGCCGGCCTCGTACACGTCGACCGCGTTCGGCGATTGCGGCTGTTGCCAGACGATGTGGTCATACACCGCGACGGTGACTGGATCGCCGTCGTATCCACCACCGTCACGCCCATTTCGCCAGCTCACCGCTGACGCATCGACCGAAGGATCGCCATACACCTGATACGCACCGACCTGGCTGCCTACACAGGCCTGCGGCCCGTAATACGCGTAACCGCGAGTGAGATCCGCCACCGAAGGCTTCGGCGTTCCGACCAGTGCGAAACCGCTCATGCCGCTGTACGGACGGGCTCCGGCCTTGCGTTGCCCTTCGGCCACCCAGGCGCCAGCCGCCGCGGCCGTCGTGCCAGCAGGGCACGGATCGTAAGGCGTGTTGTTCTGGCGGACGGTCATGTCTGAGTCTTTACACTGCGGCCAGCCGCGGCCGTGGCGGAGATCGTCCATCAGATGATCCATTGCCGGTCCGCAGGTAGTTGGCGCCCACGGCCCGCCATTCGATGAAGGGTTGCCCAGACAGATCACAATGCGACATCCGTAGTCGTCATCGGCACGGGCCATGCCGGCGTGACCACCAGCAGCGAGCACCGACATCACCAGCATCAGCCTGATTCCATTTTTCATAGCCATATCCCACCCCCTTCCAAAATAGGCGCCCTGCGCCCGACCCTCATGGTTCGCCAGGCACTCCACGTGTTGCGCACGGCCAGACCCAGCAAACAGAACGGCGACGCAGCCACCGCACCCAACCACATCAAGGCAAGCACGGGCGGCAGCAGGACCCAGCCGCCGCTCTCCCGCACCAGCCGGGCCATCAGATAAAAGGACATAGGCACCATGAGCGCCGCGAATTGCGCGCCGGCCCCAGGCTGGTGATGCCACCATTGCGACGCCGCCACGCCCGCCGTGACGGCATAGCCGTCCAGCACCAGGGCGGCAGCAAGCATGCGAAACTGGTTACTGGTCATCGACGGCTCCAGACGCCTTTACTGCCTTGCGCGTATCGCTCGCCTGCCCGTTGGCCTGACCGTCTTCGTCGTCGTCCCCATAGGTCGTGAACCAGTCGTCTTTGGCTGCAGACTTTGCGGCGCGCTCCGGCCGTGCCGCCGCGCGTCGTGCGGGTCCACCTGCAGGGCGAACGTCCGGAACAACATCGATTGGCTGCGCCGCCTGCACGCCGGACGCCGGGACGGCAGCCGCCACCTTTTGGGCATAAGCGGCGCCCCGAGTCAGATCGCCGCTGTAATAGCAGGAGAGCGCCGCGCGTACCGCGTCATCAGCCTGCGCAAACTGCGGTTTCGCGCGGGCGTAGCACGCTTTAAGAATCGCGGCGCCGGTCTTTAGGTTCGTGCACGGTTCGAAAATGCTCGCTGTGGTCTGTCCGTAACGCGCCAGATTGTGTACGTTGACCTGCACCAGTCCCATGCTGTAATTCCAGCCTCCGGCGTCGAGCGCCTTGACGGTGGCCAGCGCTTCCGGAAGGTTCTTTGGCTGTCGCGCAAGATGACCACCAACGACGCCGATCGCGAACGGATTGCCGCTGCTCTCGACTGTCGCCACGCGCCCCAACAGCGCGTGATGAACATCAGGGGCGCACTCCTGGGCCAGCGAGACAAAGGGGGCTGCAACCGGTGGGGAAGCACCCTGTATATCCGCGTGTGACGCTTGAGCGGACAGCAGCATCACACCCAGCGCCAGAGGCACGACAAGCGGTTTAATGGGAGACATAGAGCACCTTGCTGATTCCCCGCACCCCATCGTCATAGCGATGCATCTGCACCACGACATCGATGAGACTGCGGGCATAGTCGATAATCTCGGCACGCTGCAAGGTCGAGCCGAAGCGCATAACCATCTGTGCAAGCCGTTCGTACATGTGCTCGGGGCTTGTTGCGTGCAACGTCGTCATCCAGCCGCCGTGACCGGAATTCAGCATTTCGAGCGCGACGTATGCTTCAGCGCCACGCAGTTCGCCCGGAATCACGCGATCAGGCGACAGGCGCAACGACGCTTCCATCAGTTCAACTGGCGTCACATTTGCCGTGCCCTGATTGCCCCGCGAATACAGCAGGTTCACCGTATTGGCCTGCGGAGGCCGCAGCTCGCGCGCGTCTTCAATCGTCACGATCCGCTCAGCCGGCGAGATCTCTTTCAGGAGCATGTTGATGAATTCCGTCTTGCCAGCAAAAGTCGGTGCGCTCACAACGATGTTCTTTTTCGCCTTGACGGCGAGCCGCAGGAAGGCTGGCCAGTTGCCGTCGCGGTATAGCATCGCCAGCTTCCTGCCAGTGTCTTCCGCGTCGGGCAATGGTTCATTGACTCGCCTGAAGGCACCGCTCTCCTCGTAGTACTGCATCGTCAAATCAAGCGTTGACGGTTTGCGGATCGCAATCGCGATCGTGCCGGGCGGCACCGCTGGGGGTTGAACAACCTGGATACGGAAATCGCGATTCCCCGGCCCCGTCAGTTCCGAGGGGATCGAGGCTGCGAGGAGCGGGCGCTTCGCATCCGTCTCCTGGTCGGAGTGATGCGCCACCAGCTCGGCAAAGTCCCGCAATGTGCTTTCGGTCAATACTGGCGTATCCACCCGCTCCATGAAACGCATGCCCTTCCGGCCGGCCCATACGACGCCCGGACCATTCACAGCGATCTCCGAGACATCGACGTCATCAAAGAGCGGACGGATGGACTCAGTGCGGTTGAAGAATGCCGGCACGATCGACATGTCAGCGCCCCCGGATGCGTTCGGCGCGAGCCATCGCGCCGGCCTGCTGCACGGACGGACGATCGAGGCACACCTTCGCATCGAAACACTGGCGGGCAACGGCCTTAAGCTTTGCCTGCGCAAGCATCAGATACCGTCCGTCATCCCGGGCGAAGTCCCTGAATATCTGTGCCTGCAACGCATCGGCAACCGCGTCGTCCAGCTGGCGGCGCAGTTCGCCTGCGGCGACTTCGCATTGAACGTGCGAGATATCCGTTGTCATCATTCCTCCCCGTCGCCCGGTTTGCAGTAGTCGGAGAAATCCAGTTCGTGTTCGACCTGAATGCGCACGCGCGTGCCCTGATCGTTCTTGAGCGTCGGCGGGATGTTGACGTAGCCGCCCAGCAGCTGCTGCGAAGACTGCGCCATCGACTGCTGCACACCCGCGCGGTACATCGCCATCGAGTTGTTCTGGTCTGACGACGACACGCCGTAGGTCGATGAACCCGCGCCGAGCAGCGACAGCGCCGCGCTCATACCGAGGATCTGGCCAACGTGGTTATCAACATCGGCGTCGATGCCCGCCGATCCGAGCTGATCGGCAACCGGTGAGTCGACATGAATCTTGACGCCATCCGGACGCAAGGCGACGGCGCTTGCAATGAAGGTTCGTTCCTGCCCCTTGCGCACAGACGAATTCGGTTTGCCTGTAATGCGCGTGCCCCACGGCAGCAGCGCAATCCTGCCCTGCTCCCCATAACCGTCCCGATCCAGCATGATCGTGATGGAACCTGGCAGGTCCGAGATAATGCGCGGCACCAGGTGGCCCTCGAGGATGGCCCCCGGCTCCATCTTGCATTGCAGGTTGTCGATCTTTTGCGCCTTGACCGTCGAATCGTCGGCGTCCGCAACGCTGCGCGCAAAGGCCGAATTCGGATCATTCGGGCCGTCACCGCCAGAACGGCGTCCCAGTCCTGCCTCACCCTGCTGTGCATCGGCGGAAGCCGCACCTGCATCGTCCGACCCATCGCCCCCCGTGTCTGAACCAAAAAGACCCGACTTCATCCGCGCCTCGTGCATTGCCTCGGCTTTTCTGCGTGCCTGCTCAGCTGCTGCGGCCGCCTGACGTTGACGCTCCGCAGCCCGTCGCGCTTCGTCCGGATCGACGCCCGAGCTTGCCGCTGGTGCCGACGCAGCTGCCGCCATCGACGCCGGAAGTTTCTGCCGGCCAGCATCCAGCGGCGCGGCCTTCGCCGTGTCTTCGTCGATCTTCGGCTTGTCGGAACTGCCCGATGGCGCCGGCGCGTCATGCTTCATCGCGTAGAACCCACCGGCACACAGCAGGAACAGAATCGCGCCGGCGACCGTGAAAAAGGTTTGACGCCGGCCGCGTCCCGGATCGGCCGCGAGCGACGTCTGACGCAGCGCATCAGCTGCGCGCCGGCGCTCGTTCAGGCTGTCGCCTGCATCGCCCGGCTCGCCCCCTGGCTGCCCGATGTCACGAGGCAGATCATTCGGGTTATCAGGCGTATTCAATTTCCGCCTCCCCAGGGTGAGCGCTGCGCCTGTGTCGCCGCACCCTGTTGCGACCGGCTCACACACAAGGTGCGATCGCCATCGCGCAGCGTAAAGCGGTCGGCCATCTGCTCGATCACCAGGTATGGCCCTTCCCTGCGCATGGGCGCAAGCGCCTCGGTGCCGTCCCGGTCAACGACATAAATGCTCGGCTTGGGCTTGCCGATCGTGGTCAGAAAGTAAGTGAACTGCCCGTCGTCAAAAACGCGCTGCAGGCCGAACGAATTTTCGTCACCCGACACCTGATAATTCTTGTTGACCATCCGAGGCTGCGAATAGGATGCGTCGGAGACACCGCCCGAATCGTCGCTCCATCCATCGTTTCCATCTACCGGATAGATAAAGCGCACCGCATAGGTCGCGCGCTCCGGATTCTTCGAACTGGACAGACGAAAGTAATAGACGTGGTTGCTGGTCGTGACCGTCAGATTGGTTCTCGCATCAGGCTCGACCGGTTTGAGCACAAGATGATTGCGAAACTTCAGAACCTGCCAGCCGATCGAATCGCCGATCGCCTTGTTGAGGATCTTTTCCCCAGGCGCAAACTCGATCGTCGTCGCATAACCATAGACACCGGTGATTTCGTACACCTGATTCGGATCGAACTGAAGCTGGCATACCCGGTTATCCGTGATCACGCAGCGTGGATTTTTGGCCGCTTGCGCATTCACACCCATAACGGCGCACGCAATACCCACTGACCATGCCAGCATGCCGTGGCGAATCGTTTTCATGTCGTTCCCTCTCCTGGTTAGTACGCCGAGGGCGTCACGAAATGCACGATATGCGCGGCCTGCAATGCATCGTCAATCGACGCTATCTGCAGGTGGTAAGTGCCGCGCGTCGTCGTGACATTCAGCCCCATCTTTTCGCCCGGCCTGTCGGCCGTCACCTGCAGCGTGTCGCCCGTTCGTTGAACATGAAAGACCGGTGCCGTGCTCTGCGCGATGGCCTTGATGTGTTCGTCGCGCGGAAAGTCAATCGCCAGCAAGGTTCTGTCAGCAACGGTCAGGTCGTAGATCTGGTCCGGCATGTACGGCAGGCGCTGCACATTGCCTTCCGTGCCCCGCAGGACAGGATCAGCCGCGGTTACTGCGTGAGCCACGGCCGACAACGCCACTGCTATCGCTACTGCCGTCAAGGCACCCCTGACTGTTCGCATCTCAACCTCCAGATGGAGCCGGCGCACCCGGCTCGGTGTTTGGCTCGAAGCCGGTCACCATGAAACCCGTCCCGTTGATGTAGCGGTTCTGCGGCGTTAGCGCCTGCTTCACGAAGTCGTAGCGGAACAGCACATGCCAGTACACCGTCTTGTTGTCACCGTTCCCGTCGTTGTAGGTCGTGAAAGTTGCTTCGGCCTTGTGGTCGTCACGGTCGAGAATGCGGATGCGCTGATCCTTCACGCGACGAACCGTCGTCTCCGCGATCGCGTAGTACGGGTTGTCCTTGTTCTTCGCGTCCATCTCGTGATTGAAGCGGTCCGCCACGTCCGATGCTGAATGCAGCCTGACGTAATCAATATGGTCCTGGCGAAACGCGCGATCCAGCGTGTAGCGTTCCGTCACGTAACGGGCAAGTTCGCTCTCGATCACGGCATCCTTCGAGCTGAGCACCGCAGGTGTGCCGATCTCGCTTTTTGCGACGTGGTTGTTTCTGTCAAGAGTCAGCACCACAGGTGGCACATACTCCTGATTGGCCTTGTCGTAGGCCATTGAAGCCAGTGCGAGGCCCGCGATCGGCCACGCTACCAACGCGAGCAGATATGCGCGATTCCGGGATAGGCGAATCGCCTCATAGGATTCGGCTGGCGGTGCGTCAGGCGCTGCCGCCTGACGCACCTTGGAAGATTTCTGGAAAATCGCGCTCACCATTGACCTCCATCAGATGTGCCACTCGACGGCGCTGTGCCGCCAGGGCCGCCCGGTTGACCGGCACCCGATGGGCTCGACATGCTTGAAGGGCTCATAGCACCGCCAGAGGAAAGCGCCCGCTCGATCCGGGCAAGCTGGTTGCCGTGAGCAGTCTGGGTGTTGCTGATACTGTTCAGCGCAGTCGCCGCACCCGGATTTGCGCCGGCGCCGCCTCGCCCACCACCGGAAAACTTCGACATGATCTGGGACATCATGAAGCCGCCGATCATGTCCGCCATGCCGCTGCCGGCAGCGCCGCTCGATGTCAGGGCGGACGCCAGGGGGCGAATAGTGAAGGCCATGAAAAGCGCTATTGCGCCGGCGATAATGATTGCTGCGAACGCATCCTTCGCCGTCATCGCATTGGGATCCATCTTCGAGACAAACTGGTCGGTAATATCGAAGCTGAACTTCACGATGACACCGAGCAGGATGCCGACCAGTGCGAACTTCGCCATCGCTGCAAACCAGCTCATGCCGAATCCGCGCGTGCTGTCCCACATCAACGTCGGCACGAACAAAGGGAAAAGCAGCATCGTGACCGCAAAGCCCATGTCTGACCCAACCTTCAGGACCAGGGCTATCAGGACCATTGCTGAATTGACGATCTGCAACGCCAATCCGAGAAGAACGATGCCAATATTGAGCATCGACTGCTTCATCATCTGGCCCGATGCGTCTGAAAACTTGTTGTAGTCGTTCTCCAGAAATTGCGTCATCGACTGCCCACCCATCAGCGAACTTACGGTGTCGTCGCGCAGCTCCTGGAATGAGTGAAAGATCTGTCCGGCCAGCCCACCCCAGTTCAATGCTGCAAACACGAACATGATCGTGAGCAGCATCCTCACGAGAGGCCACACGTCCGCAGGATCACGCCCGGAATGAACGCGGATCACCTTCACTGCCACCCAGATCATCGCGAGGTACAGCGCGGGTTGCGTGACCGCGTGTCCGAGCACCGGGTAGTTGGTAGACAGAAACGCTTCCGTCCGCGACGGGATGCTGTCGAACAGCGTCTGGATGAATTGATCTACCGGATCGGCCATGTCACTTGCTCGCGCCGAAGAATCTATCGTTAAGCGCCGCGGCCGCCGCCGTGCAATCCCTTGCTTCCGGTGTGTCGGCGCCTATGCCGATACCCTGATTCTTGCAGTCAGCCAGTCGCTGCTTCATCTCGCCCTGGTGTGCGAGGTAATACGCTTCCGTCTTCGGCTCGAACGCCGGCACAGTCTGCGCAGGGGGTTCGACAGTGCGGCCACCCGTGCCACTGGTATGTACGATGTAAACGATCAGGCCACCGCATCCAACGACGGCGATCGCAAGAAGGAACCAACTGAGTTTGCCCGTCCACGTCATATGCCTGCCTCCAGTTTCTTCACCCGTGAGCCAGCAGGCCCACGGTGCACTGTCACGCCTGCTGCCCGATCGGATGAAAATCGCACGCGCACGGCGATTTCGATATCGCGCCGGAATGCGCACAACC
The DNA here is from genome assembly GCF_900104795.1 of Burkholderia sp. WP9. Lineage (NCBI taxonomy): Bacteria > Pseudomonadati > Pseudomonadota > Betaproteobacteria > Burkholderiales > Burkholderiaceae > Burkholderia > Burkholderia sp. WP9. The sequence goes on along the minus strand of NZ_FNTG01000005.1, from coordinate 34,152 downwards.
GGCGAGACACGTGGCCCCGGCGATCAGAAGGTAAAAAGCGATGTGTCGCATGTAGTTCCTCACTTCGATACGTTCTGAAAAAACTTCGTGCGAGCCGCCGTCGCCTGGTTGCTTTCATTGAGCTGGTTCGCGGTCAGATTCGCATTGATAGCCTGCAATTTCGTTTGGGCGGACTGCGCCATCCCCAACTCGGCCGACATGCGGTTCTGCAGATCGGCTGCATCCTTCACGTTCTGCGTCGTGTCGACCTGTTGCGACAGGTTCTGGAAGTTACGCAGGTGCGTTTGCGACTCGTCGTACAGCGACTCTCCGCCGGCCAGTGCCGAGCGAACCGAGTCGGCACTCATCTTGTAGTTCGCGCCTTCGCCCTGGTCTGCAAAGTCGCCGGGTGACATCGTGTTCATCACCTTTTCATACGTCGCCTGTCGGCTGCCGTAGATACCGCTCTTCTGCTGCGATACAACGTCCTGCCAGCTGCCCGGCACAATGGATGACGCGTCGATTGCATCGGTCAACCCCTGTTCGCCCCGCCCGTACGAACCGGTTACCGCGCCGTATTGCTGCTTGAGCGTGTCGTATTCCTGCTTGAGCTGGGCGAGTTGCGCGGCCAGCGCTGTCCACGTCCCGGCGTCGCCGACCGGGACGCCCGTTGCGAAAGCTGTCGTCGACATGACCATCATTGCGATGGCCGCTACGGATATACCTTTCATTTCCGCACCTCCGCTTCCTGTTGCACGGTTGACATCCGGACGAAGACGCGCAAAGCATCGCGCTGCACGTCGTCGAGTTCGTTATCCGCCACCACGCGATGGTCAACGATCGTCTCCCCATAAAGTCGAGCCAGCGCGCATCCCACGACGCTGCCGGCAAACCCGGCATCCGATGACGCGCGCACACGCCACCAGTGGATCGCCCCTTCTATCTCACCGAGCGTGAACTGCATGCCGCCGCTCGTGGTTGGCCATCCAGTACACCCTGAAGCCTCGCGCCCACGACCACGCATACACAAAACAAAGCGCGAGCACGCCGTACTGCTGCGATTCCCACCCCATCCAGAACCAGAAAGGTTGCCCTGCAAGCCCACAGATGCAGGCCCACCTCCGCCACGGTTCGCGTCGGTCCTGCGATAGGAAAACGCTCGCAGCACCAAGTACACCGATTGCAATCTGTCCGATCACAGGTTCACCCCACGTCTCAAGTCAAACGTTGTACGTCCGTTCAGATAGCGCGCGCGCCATGAACACCGGGACCCATCGGCTCGGGTCCGTTGTGCCCAACTCGGCGCGAACACGATTCATCAACTCAACCGACTTGTCATTCGACGACAGCACGGCCACGAGCTCAGGCATGTCCGACATATCAAACGAGGCGCGCACACTGACTCCACTGCCCTTCTTGATGAGCACCTTGTAGTCCTCCGGCACCGCACGTTCGATAAACTCGAACTCGCTCTGCGAAAAGTCCAGGTTATCGACGTAGTCCCGTCGATCCGCCTTGTCGTTGGCGAAATAAAAGCTCGTTACAGCCTGATTCTTGACGGCCGCCACTGGTCGATAGAGAGCGCTCGGCTCCGGCGTAATGAAGAGCGTCGCGCAGTTGCGCCGGCGGAATGTCTCTCGATATGTCTCGATCTTCCGTTGCCAGAACGGGTTGCGGATCAGCATCTGCGCTTCATCCCACACGATGATTGCGGGTGATCCGTCGAGCGATTGTTCGATACGATGCGTCAGATAGTTGAGCAGGACAGGAAGCTCCGGCTTCGCTTCCTTGTCCCTCATCAGCTCCCGCATCTCGTAGCGGTAGTGACGGTGTGTTGCCACATCGAGCGTGTCATGTTCGTTGTCGAAAACCGCTGCATTCGCGCCATCGCCGTGCCACACGGCAATCGCCCGATACAGATCCGAACTCTTCCCTCCGAAGCGCCAGGCCAGATTCCGCAGGCGACGGTCCTCGACCCGGGTCTTGCTGTCATCGAAGTTGTCCTTGACCGCTGTTGCAATGCGTTCGATGTCATCGACGGTGAGCACATAGCCGTAACACGTCGCCATCATCTGCAGCAGTTCGCGCAGCATCGCGCGATTCTGTTCCGTGTCGGGCATCTTGCAGGGATTGCCAAGGGACCGTGACAGGCTGAGTACGATGTCGGCGCCGCCCATGGCCTGCATGAACACGGCGCTCCCGTTCTCCCGGTCGAACCAGTGCACCCGGGGCTCGAACTTATCGGCTTGGCTGGTGACCATTGCGACAAACAACGTCTTGCCCACCCCCGTTTTCGCGCCGAAATTGCCGTGTGCGGGCACCATCCCCGCACGCTCCTCATGCAGGTTGAGGTAGTAGCCGGTCTGACCTTCCGTCGGCAGAACCATGAGGCATTCCCCCCAAAGGTTCCCGTCGAAGCGTCCCTGTGGAAAGCTGTGCAGCGATGCAAAGGCGGCAAACTGGATCGTCTCGACCTTGCCTATCCGGCCGTTGTGCCGCTTCGTGGCGCCCGGTATCTGCGACCATACGGCACGCTCCATTCCGGTCGTCTCAACAACCGGTTTCACGCCCCAACTCTTGAAACACTCGCCCGTCTTTCCCACGGCATCGTCCAGCGCCTCAAGCGCCTTGAGCGCCGCTTCCTGCGAGCGCCCTTCTACCGGCACGTGAACGAGGACACTCATGTGATGCGTGCCGAGCACGGCCTTCATGGCCGCCTGCCGCATGCGCAGAGCGGTGATTTCCGCCGACATGCCGGCTGTCGTCCGGTCGTGCGACAGCCGGGCTTCGCTGGTCGACGTCGCCATGCTCGCGTCAAGCTTGTCGATCGGGAAAAACTTCTGCGTGACGATCAGTTCGGCGGGCAGCCGCTGGAACCGGTCGGCCATCCCGGCGACAGCGCCATCAGGCCAGCGCGACATGGCGAGCACCTGTCCGATGCGGCGATGATTGAGCCCGTTGACCTCAAAAACGTCTTTCCCCAGGATCGGGTTGCGGCCGAAATGCAGATACGAACTCGCGATCGCCTGGGCCAGGTTGTATGAGTCAGCCAGCACGGGGCCGTCTTCCTGCGTGAGCAGATAGCGCAGGAAACGCGCCATCTCACAACAGGGTCCGATTTCTGTTTCGAGGCGGCCCAGCCGGCGAGGCGCATAGTGCGCCAGGGATTTCATTAGCGAGTTGACCTTCTCTTCAAGGTCACGCGCCTGCCGCGACTCCGTTTCAAGCTTGTCGTTGGCACCGGAGGGATTGAACGCATTGAATACGCGATCGAGCCGCCCCACTACCCCGCTGTAGTGCCGGTAGCGCACGATGGCAATATAGATTTCGTGCTGATACAACGACCGCGTCTGGAAACGCGCTTTCAGTTTTTCATTGAGGAAATTCGGAAACCAGTTCGAATACTTGCCGGCGGGCCACCGGTTGGCCTTGCGCCGGATCTCGTACACGTAGATGCCCACGTTGCTGTCAGCGATCGACTCCAGCGCGGTGTTCCGCTGATGCTTGTACGCATCGACGCCGGTGTCATCGAGCATTTCCGCGTAGAGACCCTGGAGACGCACAATCTGCACCAATCCGCTGTCGAGCGTGCGCAACGTATGGCCGTTGTAGTACGCGTTCAGGCCAAACGGAAGTTCGCGCGAAGCGTGCAGATCAGCCGCATCATCCTTGTCTGACTCGCTCCGCTGAACGAATGGCGACGCGCCAAAATGACGATCAAGAAAGTCACCGAGGGGCATAGGTCTTCGCTCCGCCCCAGTATTTGAGGCTACGTGGCTTCGCCGTCGCACCAAAACTCTGATACGCGACCGAGAACGCGAACATGTCTTTCGCGGTGATCAGATAGGCGCCGATGACCAGGAAGGGCACGGCGAGCATCACCGGCCACCATTTGAGGAACATGAAGACAACCGCGGGCAAGACGAACGAGCCGAGGAACAACTCAGCCAGGCAGCCCCATATCATCCAGGGTTGCACCATGCCTTTCGGGATTTCGTGAACTTCACGCATGAGCTCATCTCAGATCTGCGAGGAAGCGACCGACGCCGCATAGCGGACGATCGACGGGACCGCAAAGAACACAAAGGAGCAGATAACTGCGATCACGGCACCCTTCATCGGAATCCAACCCTTCGGCACCCCGAGTACACAGATGCCGAGAATCGCCATGAAGACATAGGGACCCGCGTCGACGAACAGCCAGCTAACGAAATCGCGAACCAGGCCGGTGCCTGTGCTGTAATCCATCGCATAGGCGTATTCGGGGAACACCGCAGCAATGAACAACAGGGACAGCGTGGCCGCTGACTTTGTTTGCGAGCGCATCAGCGAGGGTGACTTGCTAAACAAGAAGTGCTGAATTGCAGGGGCGAGCGTGACCGCGCCTATAATGGCGGTAGCCATAGTTAGTCCTCACAGGGTTGCGAAATGGTTAGGTTGGTGTCAGTGTTGGTAGCACCGACATCAACCGCTCTTATCGCTCTCCCGGTGCCATCAACAACCTGGCCGGATCGCGATGCGAGCTAAGTTAATCTCCTTCTGACACCTCCTCCTGTCGCGACGTTGGCGACGCCGGCGCATCCGATGCGCATCCCTTGCAGACCGCCTCATCTTCCAGTTCGGCCCGACGAGTACGAAGCTCAACAACCAGCTGCGCATTTTTCGACCGCGCCTCCTGCCTTGCCCGCTCGATGAGCCACTCATTTAGCTCTCGGGGGAGTCGACACTGCGAGCGAACGATGTCACCCATTCCCTCTCCTTTAGTGTTTTTTTGTCACTACTTTATAGTGACACCGTGTCACTATATTCCAACGCCACCATAGTGTCAAATGTCACTATGAAAGACAGCTACCGCTCACAATTCCGGCTACCGTGGTCCCTCTACTACCAGTTGAAGGAATCCGCCACGAAGAATCGGCGCCCACTCAACGCTGAGCTGGTCGCTCGTTTGGAGTCGACCTATCCCGGGCTCAGCGTCCTCGGCGACGATACCGATGTCGACGAAATGCGTGAAACCGTCACTACCATGTCTCTCGCCGAACTCATGACCCCAGACGAGATAACGATGTTCGCCGAACGCATGCTCGCTATTGCCGCACGCAAGCGCACTACCAAGACAACACCGTAGTGACACTTTCCGGCAGATGGTGTGACGAATTCAAGAGGCCCACTTAGCCTTGCTACCGACAGCGTTTTATGCTAGTCATTTGCGTTTGGCAGCCTCTGGTTCATGACCGAGAACCAGAGCGGTGGAATTAAGGCCAGGCCGAACATGTGCAGATAGCCGCCAGGAAGCGCTCTCCCGGCGTGAACCAGGCGATCATAGGTACGCGTTTGCTCTAGATGGTGGTGAGTGTGAAGACCGTTATTTACGAATAACCGGTTGGACAGCCAGAAATTAACATCCCACGCGACCTGATTTTCCAATTCATCAGGACTGCCGCACAGGCCATAGTGCTGCAGATAGCCAACCGTTTCTACGACGAAAACGGAGACTACGCCTTGCCCGACGTAGAAGACGGCCCCATGCCAGCCACCAAACCACGCGAAAAGAGCCACTACCGCTACGCTGACCAGGACGATCTGCAGGAGCCGGCTTTCCCTCCAACAGCGGGCCGGGCCCAGCTCGTAAGCAATAGCGGATCTCAGCGCCGAGAAAAAGGAGCGGCCGACGTGACACCAAACCGACAGGCCAACATGGGCCGTTGAGCCGAATCGCGGATCGCCGACGTGACCATGGTGGAGTTGATGTACGACTCGGTAGTGAGGGTATCCAGCGACAGCTAGCGCTACGTCGGAGATCAACTTGGACCGACGCCCGCCCCGGTGCATTACCTCATGAATGTGCGCCATCGCAAAAGCACTCACCACCCCGGAGGCAATCACCAGTCCGGCAAACTCCAGCGGTCTCGCGCTCATCGCTCTTCTGACGGCAACAAGCACCGCGACGCTCCACACGCAAATGTAAGTGACCGGAACCACAGGCCCGATCGGCGCCTGGCTCGCCCTCTGGTTTTTGCCCCCCACGTCCTGCCCGATAAGCGCGTCAGCGGCCGGAACCACCGCAACCAGGAGCAGCAAAAACAGCCAGGGATGCCGGTAAAAGAACAATGCCGCCGCAGTCGCTGGTAATAGCGTCGATAGCCAGAACCCGCCCTTACTGTTGCGCAAAGATGTCATTTTCTTCTGCAAACCGCACCGCCGCGGTAATGTGCGAAACGCCAATCTTTTCATTGATCCGTTGGAACTGCCTATAGACAGTTGTGGAAGACACCTTCAGCTCGTCGGCGATCGCACCCGCGTTGAAGCCAGATCTGACGAATCCAATCAACTGCACGTCCTGGTGCGAAAGGCCGCACTTCCTGATCGCATCTTCTCGCACTGCTCGCGATGACCAATCGAGAAGCTCCAGTGCCAGGGCTCGGAAAAATGCTCTGCCCTCCCTGAGTTTCGGCTCACCTTCCTCGGGCTTCGTGCTCGAGCCGAGGTAGAGAGCTCCAATCCGCCCTTTCTCGCTGGCGTGCGCAGGAATGAGGAATGTGCTGAAAAACCCGTGTTCCGCGGCCACCTCAAGCATCCGCTGTTGCCCAGCGGTCCGGACTGGCAACTCCGAACCCAACACTGGCGCCGTGTTCGATCGTGCGTAATCGAGACAAGGGTCCGTCAGATACCATCTGTTCGCGTTGTACAGTTGACACCATTCAGGGCGACAACCGATCAAGAATCGATGGGTGGAACGGCTAGCTGAATGATCCGTAGGATGCAACGAAACGAACACAAACCATTCGGCCCCCTTCGATCGAATTGCGTCCCTAACAAGCGGTATCAACTCCAACTCATCCGTTGCGTTTATAACGGCATCAAAGCTCAGTTCCATTACGATCGATCCGTCTAGATTACTTCACCCAACCCCATCCGCCCAGACAATGTTTCGCACTTCCATATAAATTGCCCGCATCACCGAATGATGCGGGTCCGAAAGCACGAATTTTTCAAACTCGCCTTTTGATGAAACCGGCAAAATCTGAACCAGCATCAGTTCGTCACCCTGAATCAGATACCTTTCCGCAATGAAACCGCGTGGCACCTGATAGAGGCGAATGCCCACCTTCTCGATATCGGCGCTAACAGCTCGCTCATAGACAAGGTTCTTCATAATCCTCGCCTTCGATCTCGGGGCGATGTCCACACGCACGACACGTCCTATTCTTGACTTCATGATCGGACAGAGCCGAAATCACATTGTCTGCCACACATCTTTCGCACTCGAAGATCGATACGAAAAATTCCGCGCGGCAGACTTCGCACCTCATCCGATGGACTTGGTTTTCCTGCAAAACTTCCCATCCATCATCACCGTGATCGGCCCCACAAGAAGCGCACACAATGCTGATACAGTCGCTCATAGTTCCCAATCCAAGAAATCACCTTAACGCCGACGAATCGCCGGGCCACTCATGCACCCAAGCGCAGAGCCAGCCTTCATCCGGCCCGTGCTGGATACGCATCGCGCGGTCGACTCGAACGCAGTCTTTGCACGTAATTGACGAACCGGTCTATCTCGGACTCGGCCATCCCGAGCCACGCGAATCGAATGGTTCCGGGCTCCCACGGGAAAATTAACTCGCGGTCGATGCCGTGATGCTCGAGATACTGAAAGAACACGGACAGGTCATCGTCCTGCAGCTGCTTCAGCCACGTCCGCAGACGCTCCAACTCCTCGCCAGTCAACTCCGCCGGCGCTGTGTTTAGAACGCTCAATGCGAAGCGCGTTGGGGAAGGCGCTCGCGGAACGTAGTAAAGATCGCAATGGTTCTGGTGCGCTGTGCGGGGATCGACGCCGAGTATGGGAAACGAAAGCCCCTGTTCCTTTGCATCCTTGGTGCGCTGAACCCACGGCCGATCGTCAGGGGATGTTGGCCAAATGCGTTTCAGGTCATCAGCCCGGTACTTCTCGCGGGACTCCCAGATCTCACGCAGTTCGCAGTACTCCCTCGATTGAGAGATCCGGTAAGCGGCATCGACAAGCGGGCTGTCGTGCCAGTGAGCGAGCGGCCTAGTGCGCTCCGCCGCATACATGCGCTGATGGTCATCCTCCAGATTGACGCCCGACTCCTCGAATAGTCTGCGAAATAGAACCAGTGATTTGCGGAAATACTGGGATGCGCCATCTGACTGCGCATACAGGCGCTCCGGAAATGTTTGCGCGTTATCCGGTGCAGCATGGCCATTAGCCGCGTCTGTAATGCCGGTGACAAGCCAGAAAGCATAGTGCGGGAAAAGACGCGCAAGCGCCTCGATCATGTCTGGCGTGGGTCGTTGTCGACGATGAAACACCTTACGCCAGCGCTGAACGGAAATACGGGTGTATCCCGTCAGCCGTTCCAAGTAACCCCGGCCAGGCTCGGGCCTCGCGAGCAGCGTACCGAATGCCCTGCGCAACGCCCCCTCTGGCCTTTCGTCTTCATCTGGCGCGAGGCGTGCCTGCTCATTCAGGAGCAAGATCATGCGGTCTTCGATTGTCGTGGTCATATTCCGAAAAAATCCCAATCAGTCAATCTGTCCCGATTAGATCAATTCATAAGATATGACCATACGCGCCCTTCCTTTGCCTCCGCCAATTCAGTTACAAACGGAAACAAGAAGAAAGGTGCCTACTGCTACAAGGCGGAATTTTCTCTGCACACCTATGTTTATTGCATAAATGATGTGGCAAATATGCCCTATCCCGCCTGTATCGCGGGGGTAACTGGCGATGAAACGGTTTCAGCGAACTTTAGACAAGGGCCGTTTAGCCGAAGCGCTGAATGAGCGCAAGCGCCACGGCGCGGAGACTGTCAGGCGACAGTTCCTGCAAGTCAATGACTGGTGCATCGGCAAGTGCGGAATAACTGCGCCGCGTCGAACGCGCATAGGCGGGATCGTAGTGCGCGACCATGATCCGCTCGAACAACTCGGGTATTTGCCGTGATCTGGCCATTTCCTGCCACATCGCAAACTCTTTGCCTCCGAAATGGCTCCGTAAAGAGGCGAGCTTCGATACAAAGGCGTCCGGATCTTTCTCGAAATGATGATAATCCTGTCGCCACAATATGACTCGCTGGGCCATCGGCGTATTCACGCAGACAAGCTTGCCCTTCATATGCATTGTTTCGAGCAGCGCCGGCGGTAACTGTACATTGCCAATCTTCTTGCTCTCTGCTTCCACCCACACCGGGCGCCCGGGCGAGAAGGTACTAAGTACTAAGCTTCTGTTGCAGCAGGCTATCAAAGTATTTCTGCGTCGGCTGCGGCGTACCTGGTATCGCACCAATGACCGAACCCCGGTGAGACGCGAGCGCCTCCAGATTCAACACCTGCGCGCCGACGGCTTCGAGTTGATCGAGCAATCGAGTCTTTCCACAACCTGTCGAACCTGACAGGACCACATACGAGAACTCGCGTGGCTGCGTTGCCAGTTGCTCGTTGACCCAACGTCGATAGCCCTTCCAGCCACCCGGCAAGCTGTCCACCTTATAGCCGATCGTATCGAGAGCATCAAACCAAAGGCGACTGCGCTTTCCGCCACGAAAGCAATACACAAGCACCCTGCCATGACGTGGGCGGGCCGCAATTACGGTGTCAAGGCGACGTGAAATGTTTTTCAGCGAATAGGAAACGCCGATCAGATACGCCCGCATTTTGTCAGTTCGATGGAGGGTGCCGACCTCGGCGTATTCGTCATTGCTGACCACGGATAGGTTGATCGCCCCAGGGATGTGATCCACGGCGTATCCGCGTTCGCTGCGCGCGTCGATGATAAGGTCGAAATTTTCGAATCGGTACATGCCCACCTACCCTGTAATTTTTGGCGTCAACTAATGTTCTCTATGCCAACCGGTTACGACTCAAGACGTCGAGCGATTGAGCGCCCGCGACGATGTGCGTGTACTAAAGGCCTCTTGCGAATATCGGGTGGCTTCAAGGATTCTTTAGATTACCTCGACGGCTCAAACAAACAGCGGGAGTGGCTTCGCCGATATAGTTGTTGTGGAGCGTGGGCGGGAAACCTTGCAGGCTGAGTCAGGAGTCGTCGGTGTCATCCTGCAAGACCGTCTCGTAGTCCTGTCCGCCGTAGAAAATGCCGATCACAGAGACCTGCTCCGCGTCGACGTCGAAAGCTATTACTACCCTCTTGCGGTAATTCGTGACGCGCAGGCCCTCGCGAATGTCATCCCGGCGATTGCCTCGACGCGGAAACGTCCGCAACTCTTCGCAGTACGTAATGATTGCGCTTGTATAGTGTTCCGCAGTCGCCGGCGAGGCTGTGGCCGCAATGTAGCGATAAAGCTCGAGCAGCTGTTCTTGCGCTTCCGGTGTAAAGACGACGGTATAGGACATTACGCTTTTTCGACGGCCTTGCGGTGTTCAGCGGCAAGCGACGCGCGCAGCTGGTCGACCCCGACGGCACGGGATGGGTCAGCCTTCAGCGCATCGTAGGCGGGCGCGACCTGCTCGCGCAGCCAGCTTTCCACTGCACGGTCGCGCGCGAGCAGCGCCCGGAGTCCATCGCGGATCACTTCGCTTTCCGTCGCGTATTCGCCTGCCGCCACCTTGGACCTGACTGCCTCGGCCATTTCGTTGGGCAGCGTGATGCTGAATTGTTGGGTTGAGCGCACGGGGAAGTCTCCCTTCTGAGTGTAGGATTTAATCCTACGCTTTGCCTTTGAAGCGTGCAAGGCGTCCGCGCGCCAACAGGGACCCGCACTCTCTAACCGCGTTACTGTGTACGAACGCCGGCAACGGTCGCACGCAGCAACTTCGTCATCTCGGCAAGCGTTCGCCTGCCGCCTCGATGAGGACCGGCAGCATCGCGTGGGCGGGCTGGAGACGCGTTGCCGCCTGCCGGTCCTCTCTGCCCCGCTGACGCTTGCCTTCGAATGCTGCCTCGCGCTCCGGCGTAGCGGGAACCAAGTGCCCGCTGTAGATCGCGGCAACGAAATCTACCTGCCAGTTTCCGCCGCTGACGCGTGGTGCGGCCTCCCCGCATTCGTGGACGGTGACCGTACCGGCATCGCCGGCCACACAGATCCGTCGCGAGGTACTGCAGTCGAAGAAGACCCCGCCGGTCACACCTGGACCGCGGTGGCGACCCGGAGTGCTTCCTGGTCGGTCTCGTGTCGTTTGGCCGCTGCCTGCCGTTTGTTGCGGGCTTGCCAGGCGAAATCAGCAGTCGAGCGCAGCAGCGCGCGCAGGTGGTTGATGGGGCGCTCGGCCTTGCTGAGATGCTCCTAGGCGACGTCGACCACATCGGAAAGCAGCTTCTGGTGCTGGCGTGCTTCGCGCATGAGTTTGAAGACCAGGAATTCATGAAATCCTAGGCGGCGAGGGCGCTCGAGGTCACTGGGGAGCTGGCCGGGTTGTCTCTTTTGATGATAGAGATAGCACCGTCCGCCATGCTGGCAGTCGGCTGCGGCAAGGAAAGGACCGCCGGGGCGACTACCTCGTGGTGATCCGGCGCTGGCGGTGGCCGGGAGTTCGACGAGACCGAGCAGGTCGGTAGCCTGCTCGGTGAGATGGAAGTAGGCGGCCGAGTTCGCGGCGCGCGTATATCGTGGCGTAAGGGCGATAAACGTCGACAGTGCGGGCGAGGACGGAGAGCAGGCGCGGGCACAGACGGGGACGCCCTGCAAATGCGCGGCACGAAAGATGATTCACGGGAGATTGGTGGTGTCGCAAGCGAATTCGGCGAATGCATAGCTACAGGTTGCGCGGGTTTTGTAATTGAGAACGTAGGAACGCGACTGACGGGAGTTGCAAAGCCGGGCGGATGGGAAACGACGATACGAACGATAAGATGATTTGCGTCATCGCCGGTGTGTTTCGGCATGGCGTGGACGAGCGAGAAGCCGAACGACGAACGCAGAGTCAAGGACGCAGCCAGAAAGCCGCCCGCGCGGGAGTCATAGAAAGCACACCGAAGCGGCGCAAAGACTGGCGCTTCCGAAAAAATAGTCCTAAAGAAATCAATGACTTTGAACTTTGAATCCGGTCGGTTGAGCGCACGTTCCAGTCTTGCGCACGGTCTTCTTACATTTTAATTACTCAAATCTGGCGGTTTCTACCCCCTGCCCAACTACCCCGCGCGCGGATTCGGAATCCTTGTGTGATTGGTCTCGCAACAAATACCTAAAGTAAACCTTCAAGTTTACGAGTTTACCGGCTATTATTCGCCAAAATCGCGCGTCATCGAACTTTGGTGATTTTCGCGGTTTTCGATGACAACACCAATTCGCAGGTACCTCATGGTTACTAAGGAACTACCGCCGCCTCGCAAGGCAATTGGTATCGACCAACTGATCGCCATTGCTGACCGGGCAGAGGCGACGCTCGCGCAGCTACGCGACGACCTCCTGGAGCCTTGGCCCAGAAAGATGGCGCCAATGCTCACGGCGTCGCGACTGGCCAAGCTGTGCAAGATCGAGCGCACCCAGATCCAGTACCTGTGTACACGGGGTAACAAAAAGGGAGAGTATCCCACTGGCACCCTTACCGGCAATGGACGCAATCGTGAGTTCACGCTCGCGGAAGCACAGCAGTTCATTCGTCTCGCGGCGCCGTACAAGCGCCGTCCGGAAGGGGCGCTCGGCCTCGCGATGGCCATCGGGAATTTCAAGGGCGGCGTTGGCAAAACGACCAGCGCTGTGGCAATCGCTCAGGGCCTGACCCTTCATGGTCACAAAGTTCTGCTGATCGACCTCGATCCACAGGCTTCGTCGACAACGCTCATGGGCTACGTTCCTACGCCGGAAGTCACCGAAGAAATGACGGTGATGCCGCTCGTCTACGAGGAACAGCCGGACCTGAACTACGCCATCCTTCCGAGCTACTGGGACAACCTGGATTTCATCCCGGCTTGCCCTGCTCTGTTTGGCGCGGATTTCTACCTGCCGAACCGGCAGTCGAAGGATCCGAACTACCAGTTCTGGCAGGTTCTGGAACGGGCGATGGGTCCGATCCGCGAGAAGTACGACGTGATCGTGATCGATACACCGCCGAGCCTTGCCTACCTCGCGACCAGCTGTTTCATGTCGAGCGACGGCCTGATTGTTCCGCTGCCGCCCGAGACTCTCGACTATGCTTCGAGCGCGTCGTTTTTTCGGCAGTTCGCAGACCTGTTCAAAGCCTTGGCCGACGACCGCGACGTGCAGAAGGAATTTGCTTTTATCAGCATCTTCCTCTCGAAGGTGAAGCCGCGGGTTGACGCCACCGACGTCGTTCGGTCATGGATTCAGCAAACCTACCCGGAGTTGCTGGGTCGCGCAGAGATTCAGGATTCGGACGTGGTCAAGAACGCAGCAGCCGAGTTCAAAACAATCTACGACGTTCAGGCCTTGGGTCAGTACAGCCGCGCCATTGATTCGTTCGATGCCATGGTCGACGAGATCGAAGGGCATATTCAAGGTGCGTGGGCCGCGCAGTTGCTGAAGGTGAAGGAGAAAGCGAATGTCGAGTAAGTTGAAGGAACGCCTGATGGCGCGCACGGCTGGGGTCGCCGACAGAGCAGAGTCTGCGGCTGCGGCGCGCCCTCCCGAGGCAGCGCCACGCGCGGCGACCATGCCGGCGCAATTGGGCGCCTTCCGCCTCGAAGCACGTGAGTATCAAGAAAGGATCCAGCAACTGCAAACGGAACTGGAAGAGGCCAAACGCAGTGGCAAGGGCTCGATGAAAGTGCCCTTGACCGACCTGCACGAAGTCCCGGGCCGGCGGCGCTACAAGTCGCCGGAGGCGTTCGCCGAACTGCGCGAGAACCTCCGGCACAACAAGTTGGCCACGCCTGTTGGCATCCGGCCTCGCGTCGAAGGCGGCTTTGAAATCGTCTCGGGACACTGGCGCACGGATTCCTATCGGGAACTGGGTCGGCTAGAAATCGACTGCGTACTGGACGACGATTCGAGCGAGGACGAAGCGGCGCTCGCTGCGTTCTACGCGAATCTGTTGCAGTCAGACCTGACCGACTATGAGAAGTACCTCGGCTTCAAGGACATCCGCCAACGCTTTCCGGACATGACCCAGGCCAAGATGGCAGAGCAGGCCGGGGTGAACGAATCGGTGGTTTCCGCACTGATGGCGTTTGACGATCTCCCGGCTGAAGTTCTGACTCTTCTGAACGAGAAGCCTGCCCTCATGGGCGCGACTTCTGGCTATGCGTTGGCGCGCTTGGTCAGAACCGGAAAGGCAGATCGGGTTGTGCTTGCAGCCCAGCGGCTGGCGAACAAAGAGCTGGATGAAAGACAGGCGGTGAAGTTCGCAAGCGCGGACCCCGCGAAGCAGAAGGTGACGTCTGCGGCGACGTCTTTCAAGGTCAAGGCAGGGCGGGGCACGTACTGTGATGTGCGTCAGGCCAAGAATGTCGTGCGGCTTGAGTTCCAGTCGGAGACTGAAGCTCAAGCGGCCCAGTCGGCGCTGAAGGAGGTTCTGGAGCAGCGCGCAGCGGCAGCTCAGACGGAGCAGACAGAGGTTACCGAAAAATAGTTGTTTAAGATCAATGACTTTGAACTTTGAATCTTTCTCGAGCGGCTTCAGTTCGACGCGAAAAGGAATAACAAGATGAATTGATCACAGGGCATAAAAGACAAAAGCCTCCAGTTGGCGCTGGAGGCTTTTGAATACGGGCTTGCTGTTCACTCGCCCGGCTGCGCTTCCCGACTGCAAATCGGGTTGAGCGTTGACACCTCGAAGTGTAGCCGATCGAATAAGACAGTCAAGCGCACTCCATCCATTTTTCAAGAAATGGACGCTGGATATGTCTATCGCGCAACACTTCGTTGCTGGCGAGGTAGGGTTACGCCCGGACTTCCCCGAAACCGAACACGTCGATGCTTCCCCTGCTCCTCAGGCAACCGAGGACAGCGACGTGATCGCTCTGCGTTCCGATTCCGTCAACCTGCCGTGGGTCATCCTGCGGGCCGTCCATCGCGCTTCGCGCCTCGATGGGATCCCTGCCCGGGCACGGTTCGTGTTGGCTGCACTTGCACGCACCGTTGACGCCTCTAACCCGTTCGGTCATATCTACGCCCGACGTGAGCTGCTGACCGAACGGTCGATGCAGTCGGAACGGACGTTCTACCGAAGCCTCGATGACCTAGAAACCGCAGGTCTAATCGACCGGCCACCGCAACGCCGATATGTGCAGGCGGGTCTCTTTGGTCGCGCCTATCTTCACCTGACCGAACGTGCCGCCATCATTCTCGGGCTGGCAGCGGAGCCAATCCCGGCTGTTCAGCCAGTCAAAGCAAAGACTGATTCGGTGGATTCATCCAGCACCAATCCCAGAGCTCAGCAAGCCGGTACCGTCGCGGCTGAAGCATTTTCCTATCGGTCTGCCAAGGTGGCAGACGGTGGTATATATAAGAATCTTTCCCCCACCTCTTTGCAAAAGAGACAACCGGGGCAAGTGCCTGTGGATCTTCAGCGTCTGCAGTCCCTGGGTTTTCGGGATTTCTTGATTTTCAAACTGATGCGCGAAGCACGTGAGCAGGGCAAGCGTCTGTCTGACGTTGTCGAAGCAACGTGGGAGCATCTCAAGAAAGCCAAGCGGCCCATCTGCTATCTGCGCGCCCTGCTGACCAGCACCGCCGATTTCTCATTCCAGATCCGCACCCGGTATGCAGAGCAAAAGGCGGCGCGTGCTGCGGTCGAGGATCAAGAGGCCGCCGAGTCGCTGGTTCGCCAAGTCGCGGGTCAGACCTTCGTCGACGCTGCCGGTGAGCGCAAGCTCGTCCTCGATGCTGACGGACAGTCGCTGTCGGTCTACAACTCGGAGGAGGGCGTCGCACGTCGCGAAGCGGGTCAATGGCAACTGCGATTCGCGAAGGCACTCCAGAACGGAAAGATCCGACCAGCACAGCCGGATGATCTCGAAGCATTTGCCCAAGCGCGTTGTCGGGCGACCTCGTCGTCGGCTCTCCCGGCTGTCGATGCTCCGCGCATCGTCACCGAGGCTGTCACAGACAATCTGGTCCTTTTAAAAGGAGCGTTGCGGCGGTTCTCCCCGGCGCTCGCACGTACGTTGTGAGTAGGGCCATCGTTCAAAAACTGGCGGGGCGACCCAAAAAGGCATTGTCGGAACCGAGGCGCACGCGACTACCGCCGGAATTCGCACGGCAAGGACGATAACCCCGGCTCGCATCGTCCATGCGTGCCACCGCCCCTGACGTAGCAAGGTCGCCGACAGCGGCTTCTTGCACCCGTGGCATAGCACACGTCGTGCGGCGGCTCTTCTCGCCCATCAGTTAAACAGCTTGCAGGGCAGTGCCCGCCGCTGTAATTAAAACGTATATACTTGGTTAGTATTTATTGCCGGAGAGTGCCCCGTGTCGAAAGAAGCCGTATTCACAATGAAGCTCGAACCGGAGCTGCGCGCCGAGTTCATGGCCGAAGCCGAAGCCGCGCACCGGCCGGCGTCGCAGGTGCTGCGCGAGCTGATGCGCGATTTCGTGCAGCGCCAGCGCGAGGCGCGCGAATATGATGAGTTCCTGCAGCGCAAGGTCGAAGCCGGCCGCGCCTCGATGCGTGCCGGGCGCGGCCGTCCGGATGATGAGGTTGAAGCGAGGTTCGCCGCGCGGCGCGCCAGTGTGGCAGGCAAGGCGTGAGGGTCGTCTGGACGCCAGAAGCGGAACAGGACCGCGATGACGTGTGGGACTACATCGCGACCGGCAACGTGGCCGCCGCTGCCCGGATGGACGGGGTGTTCAGCGATGGTGTCACACAGCTGGCCCACTTCCCGCTGATGGGTCGGGCCGGAAAAATCGCCGGCACGCGTGAGCTGGTACTGCACGAAAGCTATCGCCTGGTGTATGAGGTCGAAGGCGAAACCATCTGGGTGCTGGCACTGGTTCACACCGCGCGCCGGTGGCCGCCGCTCCGTGATTAGTCAGGGGAAGCACGAACGGACCGGATGGGCTGGCCACCGCCAGCGCGCCGGAAACCGGCGTTCGAGGGTGACGCATGCGCGGTCGACGTCGGATGAACACCCCATTGGTTGAAATCTGGCCACAACGTTAGTTGTGTGAACGTTTCCGGCACCAATGCGCCGGTTTGCCGCTAGACGCCTTGTCTGCAATTGGTATTGGCAGACAGGCCCGGCAGGGCGGCGGAACAGCGACTATCATGTAGATGTGGTCCGTGCTCACAGCACGTGACTACCAACGGAGCAGAGGCGGGGCTGGCGGGCAAACTGGCCGCCCGTCGCTGCTCCGCGACGAATCACGAAGCGGTCCGCGCGACAACCATCGGCGGGCCGTTTTTTTTTGCCTACCGTCAATGCCGCTAACTCCTGTTAGCGGCATTGCGGCCTGCCGGCGCACGGGAGGGTGGAACCGCCGGTCGGCCGGTGCGACCCGGTGCCTGGGCGCTCACGACAGCCTCGGGAAGGTGCGTAACGGACCGGATGCAGGCCGGTTTTCGCGGCCAGCGGGCGACCAGCGGTGAAATTCCGCGCATCGGTTTCCGGTACGGTTGAGCCGTTTTTGCGGGTTTACCCTTAATCCAAAGGTCCCCTTGATCCCCCACGCGCGCCTCGATGCCGTCACCGAAGCCGACCTGCAGACCCTGATCGACCACGGCGTGCGCGAAAGCCGCACGCTCGACTACAAGCGCGACTGGCCGGCCGACCGCGACGCGCGCACCGAACTCGCGAAGGACGTGTGCGCGTTCGCGAACACGATGGGCGGCGACCTGGTTTTCGGCATGCGGGAGGAGGGCGGCGCTGCGGCCGCGATCGTGCCGCTGCCGTCGAGTGAAGCAAAAGTGATAGCCCCGCCGGAAACACAACCCCTTGAGTTCTCGGCCTCCGCCGCCCGACCGCGTCCAGATTCAGTTCCGACCTCACGGAAGCGAAAGTTGGAATCTTCGGAGTACTGAACTGAATATTGGAAAATTCGGTGATGGCGGATCGGCGGCCATGCCGCGAGTCCTGGATTCGGGCTTTGGCAACGGTCTGTTACTGGCGCAGGAGGCAAGACGACCGTGAAACATCCGGCGTTGAGCGGGGCTCGCCCGGAAGTCCACGTGTGGCGCGGACTTCCGGCAATTTGAAAAGGAATGTTTCACGAAAATGCGCGGGTTCCGCCGGCGCGACGCATTTCTTAAGCACATTTTTCGTTTGCAGCAGGCTGCACACCGGGCTCAAGATGCAGTTTGTATTGATTGGAACGTAAAACGTATCAATCGTTACGAGGAGGATTGGACGCGTTACTGGCTTTGGCATCAAGCGGAGGTCCACTGGGGATGCTCCACCCCGTCATGTTCGCCCGGCGCTGAACCGGCGCGGCCCTCGCCCGGCTACTGTCCGCGTCGTGTCTTCCGTTTTTGTACTTCAACTGGGTAATTGTCTTGGAAGACTGAGGGCGGCGATGGCCAACCTGCGGTTCGTCCGTGCGATTGACGACGTGCGCCCTTATGGGACGCATCGCTACGATGTTTACGATCCCTTTCTTTTACTCCCGTAGCTCGTCGTCGATCATATTGAGACTTTTATTCGTGAATCCAATTTTCCTGTCCTGGGGAGTCGCTGCGATGGCCACGCTCGGGGTCATCACCCGGCCATTCAAGTGGCCTGAAGCAGTTTGGGCGGTGGCGGGCGCGTTGTTGCTTGTCGCTCTCGGCCTGCTGCCGCTGAGCCTTGCGTTCCAGTCAGTCGGAAACGGCACCGATGTGTACCTGTTCCTGTCTGGCATGATGCTACTGTCGAAGTTGGCCGGCGCGAGGGGCTCTTTGATTGGGTTGCGGTGCTTGCCGTCCACCATGCGAAGGGGTCGCCAAAGCGACTCTTTTTGCAGGTCTATCTGGTGGGGGCAGTGAGCACAACGTTCCTCTCCAACGATGCCACCGCGGTGGTACTTACGCCAGCCTGTTGATTTGCACCGAATCCGGACCCACCTGACACGGTGATTTGCATCGAATATTGACCCACGTGGAACACACTGGCCCGCTGTGCAGCTAGCGGGAGAACGGAGTGATCGACATGGCAATATTGAGCATCATCCGACGCTGGCATTATCGCGATCATGTCTCGCTACGCGAGATCGCCAAACGGCTTGGCGTTTCAAGAAACACCGTCAGGCGCCATATCCGCGCCGGCACCGTCGTGCCCACCTATCCGGAACGGCAGAGCCCGAGCAAGCTCGACGGATTTGCGGCGAAGCTCGCGGGCTGGTTAAAGACGGAAGCCAACCGGCCGCGCAAACAGCGCAGAACCCTCAAGCAGATTCACGCTGACCTCACTGTGCTGGGGTTCACCGGTTCCTACGACCGGGTCGCCGCCTTTGCACGTCGCTGGCGACAGGAGCAGCAGGAGCAGGCAAGGAGCGCAGCACGTGGCACCTTTGTGCCACTGACCTTTGCACCCGGTGAAGCATTCCAGTTCGACTGGAGCGAGGACTGGGCCGTGATCAACGGCGAGCGCACCAAACTGCAGGTTGCGCAGTTCAAGCTCAGTCACAGCCGGGCGTTCTTCCTGCGTGCCTATCTTCTGCAAACCCACGAGATGCTGTTCGACGCTCACTACCACGCGTTCGTGGCGTGGGGCGGCATTCCGCGCCGTGGCATATATGACAACATGAAGACCGCTGTCGACA
Source organism: Burkholderia sp. WP9 (assembly GCF_900104795.1). Taxonomy (NCBI): domain Bacteria; kingdom Pseudomonadati; phylum Pseudomonadota; class Betaproteobacteria; order Burkholderiales; family Burkholderiaceae; genus Burkholderia; species Burkholderia sp. WP9. The sequence continues at coordinate 14,554 of NZ_FNTG01000005.1, read as the reverse complement.
AGGTTCGTCGTGGCAAGTTGCGGGACGTCAACGCGCGCTTCAGCGCCATGGTCAGTCACTACCTGTTCGACGCCGAGTTCTGCAATCCGGCCTCAGGCTGGGAGAAGGGGCAGATCGAGAAGAACGTTCAGGATAGCCGTCACCGGCTGTGGCAACGTGTGCCGGCGTTCGGTTCGCTCGCGGCATTGAACGACTGGCTGGCTGACCAGTGCGTCCTGCTCTGGCAGCAGACGCAGCATCCTGAGCAGGACACGACGATCTGGGACGCGTGGTCGATCGAGCGTAAGCGGTAGTTCCGACTCATCTGGAACCGGTGCATGAGAAGGAACAAGATTGCGTCCGCAGCCACCACATTGCGGACGCAGCTTATGACTGACCTACAAACTGACTTTGACTTCCTGCCGTTGCGGGTGATCGGTAAATCGTAAGCGGCAGCTTTAGCACACCGAACGGAGGACCGTGCAACTGAGGGGCGGGCGCAGGGCACCGCCGGGTAAAGACCGACAATTATCTTGTCCGGCGCATTGACTCAGGTTATTTGTTACCAGGCCCGGGTTGTTGCCTCATGTAATTTGCTACCTTCCAGATGGCTGGCAGGGGCGACTTATGACGAGGCGACTCAGCATGGCGACAAGACGGGAATTGATTGAGGCGGTTGGCGAGCGTTACCGACGTTCGGACCGGAGCGGCAAACGCCAGATTCTGGACGAGTTTCTCAAATTGACGGGCTATCACCGCAAGCATGCGATCCGCGTGCTATGCAATGAAGTGCAGGCTTCGAAGGCGAGGCCTGGTCCGCCCCAGCGCTACACAGACGAAGTGCGTGCGGCGCTGATAACGCTCTGGGAAGCCGCCGATCGAATCTGCGGGAAACGGCTGAAAGCGGTGATTCCGACGCTGCTCGAATCGATGACCCGGTATGGTCATCTGTCGTTGTCAGACGGCTTGCGCGAGAAGCTCCTGGGCATCAGTGCAGCGACCATCGACCGGCTGCTCGCCGACATTCGTGAGCAGGCCTTCGGTGGTCGGCGCAAGCGTGCCGGAGGAGTTGGCAACGCGATTCGCCGCGCCGTTCCTGTTCGGACCTTCGCCGACTGGAATGACCCGCTGCCCGGCTATCTGGAAATCGACTTCGTCGAGCATTGCGGCGGCGTCAAGATCGACGGCGACTTTGTACACAGCCTGGTGATGACTGACGTTGCGACCGGCTGGACCGAATGTCTTGCGATGCCATTCCGTAACCACGCATTTGTCATTGAGCACGTCGAGCGTGTACGGGCTGCGCTGCCATTTCCACTGCGTGGTCTCGACAGCGATAACGACACCGCCTTCATGAACGAATCCGTGTTCGACTTCTGCAAAACGACCGGCATCGAGCTGACGCGTTCGCGCCCGTACAAGAAGAACGATCAGGCATGGGTCGAGCAGAAGAACGGTTCGATCGTGCGGCGGCTGGTGGGATACGGCAAACTGCGCGGGCTGGAGGATACGGAAGCGTTGGCCTCGCTGTACCGGGTCTCGCGGCTTTACATCAACTATTTCCAGCCGTCATTCAAACTTAAGTCCAAGACACGCCACGGGGCACGCGTAACGAAGCGCTATGAGGCGCCGCTAACGCCACTCGAGCGCGTACTCCGTTCACCCTCTGTCCCTGAGGCGACCAAGCTGGCGCTGCGAGAGCAGTTCCGCTCGCTCGACCCTGTCGACCTTCTACGCCGTATGCGCGAGGCGCAGCGACGTATCGCTGCATGCGCCGCCACAGAAGTAGCTGCAGTAGACGCCACGCCAGAACGCGACGTGACGATCGGTGACTTCCTGGCGGGTTTGGCCACGGCGTGGCAGGTGGGCGAAGTGCGTCCGACACATCGCAGAAAGGCCACGGTCCCACACGACTGGCGCACACGTCCCGATCCGTTCGAACACACATGGCCGAAGATACAGCAATGGCTGGAAACGGAGCCCGCGATCACCGCGAAGCAACTGCAGAACCGGCTGATTGGGATGGCGCCGGCGATGTACTCAAGCGCTCAGCTTCGGACGCTGCAGCGACGCGTTGCAGCATGGCGATCAAACCGCGCGAGGGAGCTGGTTACCAGAATCCTCGGTGAGCCCGATGCGATGGAGGCTGGCGCCGCTACGCAGCGCCAGCCTCCATCGCAGAACAACCCCGAGGTGACGAATACACCAGAGTAACATCATCCCGTGAGGCAACACGCGGCGGACTTTGTAATTGACGATCTACAGCCGGGGGGCGCTCGATGTATCAGCCGTCCTGTGCCGTCGCCTGTTGCTGCCGCGCATAGTTGAATGGCAAGAGGTCCGTCACGTCGGCGTCCGGTGGACGCTGCGGCAGCTCCCTGAGTACGTGCAACAGGTAGTCGTACGGTTCGACACCGCAGGCACGGCACGTCAGCACGAGACTGTAAATCGTGGCGCTGGCTTTTGCGCCGTCGACCGTGTCGCTGAACAGCCACGACTTTCTCGAAGTCGCAAACGGTCTGATGTCCCGCTCGCAGATATTGTTGTCAATTGCGGCTCGCCCGTCAGTGACGTAGCGGCTCAGATATTCCCACTGGTTACGCGTATAGGCGATTGCCTTACCGAGCAGGCTCTGGGGCGTCACCTTCGGCGCCAGTTCGTCAAGCCACGCCCTGAACGCCTCGAGTACCGGCACGCTGTGTTTCTGCCGCAAGTCATATGTGTAGTCGGCACGTGTCTGGCCGACGGGCAGATCGCCTTTGGCCAGCGCCTCAACACGGTATAGGGCCTGGAAGTATTCAAGCGCCTTTGCCACACGAGCGTTCGGCATCTTTGTTTTCCCGGAATCCCCTTTCTTCTGCGCTGCCTTGTCCGCCTTGACGAACAGCCTGCGCGCGTGCGCCATGCAGCCGAAGTGCGTCGCCTTTTTCAGCGTGCGCCACGCACTGTATCCGTCGCTTACCAGCATGCCGCTGTAGTCGCCGAGGAATTTCTTCGGATGCTCCTGGCCTCGCCCCGGCTGGTACTCGAACAGCACCACGGGTTCGGGGCAGTCTTCGGCGCTGCGGTAGACCCACGCATAGCTTTTACTCTGCGCAGACCGGCCGGGTTCCTTGAGTACCTGAAGCGTGGTCTCGTCGCCGTGGATCAGCGGCTGCGACAGCAATGTCCTGTACAGCGCGTCGTACAGGCGGGTGTAGTGCAATTCGCTGGGGCGGACGTAGACGAGAGTGAACCAAACCGTGGGAGGTCAATTCATGCCGCGCGGCGTGCACTCGGCGAGTTTTCAGCTGCAGAAGTCTTGGTCAACACGGCAAGTTTCACAACCGAGAATTCTTCGTTGAGAACAGCAACTCTGACCTGTGCCAGACAGTGCGCTCCCTCGTCCGTCCATCGCATTTGTTGCTTCTTTGCCATGCGATGGCTGACCACCAGGTTCACCGCGGACTCGGCAATGCTACTGCTGATCGGTAGACCCTTGTGATAGCGCGTTCCATAGTTCACCAGCGTACCGGCGTTGTGCTCGATGTAGAAGTACAGGCGGCGCAGGTTCCAGAACAACGTCGAGTGCTCATAGCCTTCCTTCTCCAACAGCGTCTCATCCAGGGCCTTTATGCGGGACACCGATTGCCGGCCCTTTCCATGCCAAACCAGCCACTTGGCGTGATCGATCTCTGTCTCTACAGCGATTCGCTCTTCGGGCTCAATCGTCTGGCTTCCGAACACCGAGTTCTTGGCAGCCTTGAACTTCATCGCGATGTGAAACCAGTCCAGGATCCTTCCCCTGGCGAGCTGGCTGCCGTCCACAGCCTTGCCAAATTCGCCAGCGTCATCGCTGATCACGGTGACTCGCTCGTCTGGAGCCACGCCGCTTGCAAAGAGAAATTGGTCCAACCGCGCGGGTGCCGATGGCACCAGCTTATGCACGTACGCGTAGAGACGCGGGGTGCGATCAGCAAGAGTTGCACGGCCCGCAACGATGTTGACATGTCGATCCCGCGGCAAGTTCTGCGCCCAAGGCGATTTCAACTCCGCAAGGTCGCGCGCCGCCTTGCGGCTCTTGGGGCTGCTGCTGAAGCTCAGCCACGCCGAGTCGACGCTCACGCAGCCGACGGTGGTCGATTCGCGAACCTGCTCTGCGCTGACCACTTTTGGTCCAGACGCGATATCGCGCTCGATCTGCGCGTCCAGCGCCCTACCGATGGCGAGGATCCGACGGCGAGTACTACCGAAGGAAATCCCTTTGTCCAGCGGAAGGACCTCTCGAAGCAGCTCAGTGGCCTGACGGTAGGGTAGATGGGCGGCCCATTTGGCCTGCAGGTACTCCAATTCCGGCGTCACACGCTGGTGAACGGCCTTGCACAGCGGACTCACAGAGCGGCGCGGTTGCCCTTGCTTTGCCGCGCAGCTGCACGCCCACAGCCTCGGACTCGGCACGTCGACCTTGCCAAACACGGTTCGCACCACGATCGACCGGGCATCCTTGTGCGCCAGCATCGAGCCACAACGATCGCAAGCCAATTGGCTTTCCATCCACCCGGCAGTCTGCTCCGACACCAGTAACGATTGAACCTCAGCGAGCAAGGCGCGGCCTTCGGCAAGTGTAAGTCCCAAGTCGGCGACGCTCCGGTCCTTTCGTTCGACCACAGCAACGGTCGTCGCTTTAGTCTCACTCGTTTCCCCCGCCTCCAGGCGGGCCTCGATGATCAGTCGCATAGCAACTCCAATCGGGTTGGCAACGTCGGCAGCATAGCTGATACAGCGAGCGTACCGGGCGGCCTTGTTGGGCTCTTTTCGTTAGAAACTTCGCAGATTCCAAACGCCGTATCCCATCAGGTAAGGCGTCGTCACGTCGTCTATGACGGCGGTCAAGTCGACGGAAATAGCCTCCCACGGTTTGGTTCACTCTCGACTTATGCGAATTGACGGTTTTATTTCGTTCGGACTGCAAGTAAAAATGTCACTACAACGGCGAATCGGTCCGATATTTCGAGGCTCCGCCGGTGACACATTTAACGTGGCCTACGGGTCGGCACTGACACTCGCGACCTCGTCCAGCAAACTTGTTTCGTCGGCCGAAGTGAGGTTGCATAGCCAACGAACGCAACTGGCCGCAGACAGAACTACGCTCGTTCGGTGCCACCTGTTCGGAATCGCGTGGCACAGCGCGTGAATCCCTGGATGTGGGCTCGGCCGAAACTGATCGGCGACGACGGATAAAACTCCCGACGTACCGAGCGACAGGAATCCATCTCCGGCCTCCGCTGCGCCAACACCCAACGCGCTCGTCGCCGTGTCGCCCCCGCCCGCGGCAACGATTACATTTGCAGGCAGGCCAAGTTCGCTAGCGACGCTACGATGAACGACGCGGGCCGCTCGACTCCCTTCCTCAATCGGGGGCACCTGCGCGCGCGTGATGGCGCAAGCCTGCAAAAGCTCGTCAGACCACTCGCGGCGCGCAATGTCGAGCCAAAGGGTTCCCGACGCATCTGACGGGTCGGTGAGCTTTACGCCGGTCAATCGCAGACGTAAATAGTCTTTCGGCAGCAGGACGCACGCCAGCTTCCGGAAGTGCTCCGGCTCGTGTCGTGCAACCCATAACAGCTTTGGCGCCGTGAGCCCTGGCATCGCGCTATTGCCTGAGACTTCGTGCAGCCTTGGTGTGCGCGCCGTTAGTTCATCGCATTCGATGACGCTGCGCATATCGTTCCACAGAATCGCGGGGCGCAGCGGCCTGTCGTTAGCATCAAGGAGAACAGCCCCGTGCATCTGGCCAGAGAGGCCAATGGCCTGGATACGCCCTAACGCGTCGGGATAATGCTTACGCAGCGTTGATAGAGCAATCCGCGTGGCTCGCCACCAATCCTCTGGATCCTGTTCAGACCATCGGGGCCTCGGCCTGGATATCTCCAACGGATGGCGCGCAGTCCCGACAACAAGTCCGTCGCTGGCCAGCAGCAGGACTTTCAGTTCGGACGTGCCGAGATCAATGCCAAGGAACATTCTTCAAACTCGATGAAGCCCGGGGGTTGTGGCGTGATAGGTTACCAAAGCCCCCGTCACGCAGCAGCGGTCAATTTGGGCAGGGCGCGCGTCTTGAAGTCAGAGGGCATTTTAGTCCAGGTCGGACTCGTCGCGACGCAGTGCTCGCGTCGAAGACGTCGGTGTCGACCCGAATGTCATCTCAATGAAGTGGCCGCGCGAAGGCAGCTGCTGCTGGCGCCCCTGCGTTCGGGTTCATCGGTAATCGCGTGATGCAAAGTCCGGGCAAGGAGCGCGATTCGATGCCCGAAGAAAGCGCTTATCAGATGTTCCTTTTCGCCCGCGTCCGGAACTCCTCGGCGCGCCCAACGGGACGTCCTTCCCGTTTTCACTGTTCGTGAGGAGGCCGACGGATCCGATTTTCTCGCTCTAGAGGTCGAAATTGGTGGGCATCAGGATCACGTCGCGAATGGTCATGCCGCGTTGCCTCGTCAACATGAACATTACCACCTCGGCTACCTGGCTAGCTTCTAGCAGACTTCCCGACTCCTTGGCCTCTCTCAGTTTCTCCTCGGGCCAGTCAGCGAGCAGTGCGCTAATGACCGGGCCAGGCGAGACGGAGCCGACGCGAACTCCGTGTTTGAAAACCTGGCGCCGCACCGTCTGAACAAAGCAGTTAATCGCCCATTTGGACGACGCATAGACCGGCTCCCAGGGCGTCGGAAAGTGAGCAGCCAGCGAACTGGTCACGATAATGTCCCCGGTCCGTCTTCCGATCATGTGCGGCAAAACGTCGTGAACATTCTTCATTACGACGTTGACGTTGAGGTTCAGCATCCGGTCAATCGCTGCCGTGTCGGCATCGACCAGATCGCCGCCGACGTAAGCGCCCGCATTGGCATGCAGGATGTCGATCTGCCCCGCCATCTCCAGGACGCGCGGCGCAAGCGTCGCGCAGGCTTTCGGGTCGAGCAGATCGATCACCAGCGGAGTCGCCGCATCGCCGCGTCCGCTGCAAATCGCCGCCAGTGCTGCGTCGTCGCGGTCGACCAGCACCACGCGGGCGCCGGCCGCCAGCAGCGCCTCGGTGCTGGCCAGCCCAATGCCCGACGCAGCCCCGGTTACAACGGCGACCTTGCCTTCCAATTCTCGTGCCATGTTCTCTGTCCTTCCTGGTTGGCCGTTCTTGCCGGCACCTAATCCGGGATGCAACCTGCCGAACGGCGTCGGAACGATGATCACCTACCGATCACACTCTAGCCACCGTCGACGCGCCGGTTATGGCCGAGCATTATTTGCGCTGTTCCCATATTGGCTGCGTCGCATACCGCTGCCGGGGTCCGGTTTCTCGTGATAATCGCGCCCTCGCAACGGTTCTATGCCTTTCTCCATTTCTGCCGCTTCTGTCGAAAAAAATGAGCGAACTGCAGAGCTTGATCATTTGATCGTTATTTGAGCAAATGATCAAGTGCGGAAGGAACGCTGTCAAGGTGATTTCTGGAGGGGAAAACCCCGAGAGGCGGATACGGTGAACACAGTTGACCGTCCGGCGAGGCAGCGCACCAGTTCATTTCGCGCGGTTCGAGAAGCTTATCTGGACAAAAGGATTAGCGACGAACCGGTTCATCCATGGTGCGCGGGTGATTTACCCTCGGAATAGTGACAAATTAAACGCCGCCTACGCAAACGCGGAGCCTGGACGCCCGCGCGGTTAGTCCATCGCACTCGCTGACGCTGCGCGTGTCGTTCCACACGATTGCGGGGCGCAGCGGCCGGTCATTGGCGTAAAGGAGAACGACGCCGTGCATCTGGGCGGAGAGGCCAACGGCCTGTCGGACCATTTCTCACGCAGCGCCGATAGCGCGGTGCGCGTGGCGCGCCACCGATTCTCTCGATCCTGTTCAGACTATCGGGTTCCTGGCCTGGATATGTCCAACGGATGTCAAGCGGTCCCGACAATAAGGCCTTCGCTGGAGAGCAGCAGGACGTGCAGTTAGGACGTGCCAGGATCAATGCCCAGGCACATTATTTGAACCCGATGGAGATGACCGTCGACGCGTGGCAGACCGCCAACCAGTCAGTGGGGCAACGCCGGCAACTCGCATACGTTCGGCGCAGAAGGCGTGCGCTCATTGTCATTCAGGTCAGCCACCCGGTAACTGGTCCTGGTCTGCGGCGCCGACTGGAGGCCCATTTTGTTCCGCAGCACTTCGAATATGCATGTCGTTCTGCTGGCCTACGTCGATGCACGTGGTGGACGCGTTGCGCGGATCTCCCGCAAGCCGGGGGAACCCGCGAAGGATATCGGCACGCTCATTTGACGAAGAGGCACCTCGAAGCTCATGCGGGCCTCGTCGCAGGAATACCAGATCGCTGTCGCGAAGTTATGGAAATGAGCGCAGACGAGACGCTTCCGCCGCCACGGGGCTTTCGCGGGTGGCAGCAGTTTGACAACTTGTTGCGGTCTACACCGGTGCGGGGGAGGCCGCTTCTTAACGCTGTGGAGAGAGAGCTTTCGCAAGCACTGCCAGAGCCGGTCCAATCTCATTGCGCAGCGTGTCCACTTTGATCTGTTCCGATGGCGCGCCGCAACTGAGCGAATAGATCTGTCCGTCGCTCGCGACGAATGCGATGGCAGCCGCATTGATACGAGGATGGAAGTCGCCAGAGTCGACTATGAATCCCTGTTCCGCAAACTGCCTGAGTGCTCCGGAAATCAAGGCTTCGCGTGCTGGCCAGTTGTCCGGATCGGCTACGCGTATCTGCTCGAGCAGCATCGTGCGATCCTCTTCACGCATGCGGGCGATGTGGGCCGCGCCCATCGCAGTGTTCGCCAGAGGAAACTGCGAACCGACGTGAAGATTGAGGACAAGCTCCGATTGCCCCTGGCAGCGTTGTGTCAGGACGATTTGCAGCCCATGGCGCATACCCATGCTGCACGCGGCGCCAAAGCGATTGGCGATTTCCTGCATCGCGGGCCTGGCGATATCGGACAGCGGTGCTGCCGCGAGCGCACTATAGCCCAGGCCCAGCACCGATGGACTCAACTGCAGTTTGTCGCCGTTCTGGCCGGTTAGCAAATACCCTTCGTCCTGCAGCGTTTTGCAAAGACGCCAGACGGTAGGCTGCGGCAACTTCAAAAGCCTGGCGATCTCCGAGGTTCCCAGTTCCCGCTTGGCGGTAGTGAAGCAGCGTAGCACTGCCAGGCCCCGCGCCAGCGCCGTGACAAAATGGCGGTCATTGTCTGTCAACCATTCACCTCGTGCGGATCTGAAAAATCGGAATAGAGTTCTGACATCTGGCAGTGCCGCAAATTGCTGGGTACGTCATGTACGGGATTTCCGGCGTGAATGGCTGCGAGCCGGGATTTGCACCATAGCCCGGGGAGCCAGCTGGGATGTCAGGCCGTCCGGACCACAGGGTGGAGATATTACACTGCGCGGTGTTGATGAGTAAGACCCCCGACCGTCGACCGACGTGCTTCTCTCGGGCGCCGGATCAGGTCTGCGCATACCTGCCACTCAGTTGCCTCGCGATGACGCCGGTAGGCGGCGCCTTCTGGCCCGTCTCGGCGACGTACTTCATGCTGCATTCGAGCCGCGTGTCTCTGGACCAGGTGCGCTTCAGATCGTCCCGGACGTGAATTCGCAGACGCCCCAGCCCCTCGATTTCGAGTTCGACCCGGTCGCCGTCGTGGAGGGCGCTCAAGCCTCGATGGTTTGTGCCGGTCGCGACGATGTCTCCGGGTTCGAGGGCATGGATGGCGCTGACCCACTCGATGCAGCGCACGATGTCGTGCGCCATATCATCCGTGTTGAAGTCCTGCTTGAGCATTTCGTTCACCCACAGCTGGACTTGAAGTTTCTGCGGGTCGGCAATCTCGTCTGCCGTCACAATGTATGGCCCAACAGGCGCAAAGGTGTCGCGTGACTTGGCCTGAAAGAAGACGTTGTGGGCGGGCGGTAGGCCGCGCGCCGAACCGTCTATGAAATTGACGTAGCCGAAGACGTAGGACAGCGCTTGCGCCGCGGGTACGTTGGACGCGCGCCTACCGATCACGACGCCGAGTTCGGCCTCGCCCTCGAATACGCTCGCGGGCACATCGGGCAGGAGCATGGTCTCGCCCGGTCCGATGATTGCGCCCGGAGACTTGTGAAACGCGTTCATGGGCGGCCGCGCATCGAGCGTTCCGTTCTCCATGTAGTTCACCGCCATGCAACTGATCTGCCGCGGCCGCGGCAGCGGCGCGCGCAGCGTCACGGAGGCGAGCGGCGTTCCTTGTTCCGTTGCCAGCTGCGATTCGATGCGCGGGCGGTAGGCGTCGAATCCTGCAATGAGCCCGGTCATCAAATCCTGCCGATCGCGATGTGGGATATCACTCAGCACGGACGTGATGTTGACGACCCGCTCGCCCTTGAGTACGCCGAGCTGGAAGTCGTCGAAGTAGATGAGTTTCATGGCGTGCCGCTGTCTGTGTTGTGATCAATGGCCTGCTGCCCCGCCGCGTGGTGAGTTGCGCTTCCGGTGCGCACTTGCCAGCGTGGACAGACATTCAATGGGAGGCGTTAGCGGGTACATTCGGGCCTGACCAGCCGGCGTCTGTCGCGACCACGCCGCGCTCGGCAAGGTCGGCAATGTCGATCGCGGATAGTCCAATCTCTCGCAATACGACTTCAGTGTGCTGGCCGAGGCGTGGCGGATGCAGAGCGACGCTGCCGGGTGTTTCGCTTAATTTCACCGGTAAGCCGCCCATGCGCATGGAACCAAGCCCTGGCAGGTCGATATCGACGAGACATTCGCGTGCCTGCAACTGTTCTTCCCGAACGAGGCGGTCCAGGGTGTTGATCGGTGAGCACGGTACGCCTGCGGCTTCGAAATGCTCAAGCCAATGCGCGGTTGGTTGCTTCGCGATGATCTGCGCGATCGCTGCGGCGAGGAAGTCCCTGTGCTCGGTGCGGCTGCTGTTGCTCTGAAAGCGCTCGTCGGTGACCCAGGATTGTTGGTCGAGCACCGTGCACAGATCCCTGAACATGCGGTCGTTGAAGCATGCAATGACCAGCCAGCCGTCGCATGCCTCGAACGCCCGATAGGTAGGGTTGCCGCCGAGTCCCGCGCTGCCGGTCCGCGTCGGCGGCTCGCCGGTAGCGAATAAACGCGTGAGATGCTGGCCTAGCATCGAGATTTGCCCTTCAAGCAGCGACGTGTCGACACGCTGGCCGCGCCCGGTGCGGTGACGCGCCTCCACCGCGAGCAGGACACCGATCGTGGCCATCATGCCCGCTGTGACGTCGCATACCGATGGCCCCATCTTGACCGGCCCACCGTCAGGCTCGCCGGTCAAGCTCATGCCGCCCGTATACGCCTGCATGAAAAGATCATTGGCGGGCCGCTTGCTCAGCGGACCGGTCGCGCCGAAGCCGCTGATGGAGCAGTAGATGAGCCGCGGATTTGTTTCGCGAAGTTGCTCGTAGTCGAGGCCGGCGCGCGCCAGCGCGCCGACCCGGTAATTGTCGACCAGCACGTCGGCCTGGTCCACGAGGCGTCGCACAAGAGCCGCTCCCTCGGGATTTTTCAGGTCAACCGCAATGCCGCGTTTGTTGCGGTTGGTACATGCGTAGTAGCCGGCGAGAACGCCGTGGAAGCCCTCGCCCCAATATCGGCTGTCGTCTCCCACTCCGATGCGTTCCACCTTGATAACCTGCGCGCCGTAGTCACCGAGTGTCATGGAGCAGAACGGCCCCGCCATAGCGACGCCGAGCTCTACCACCTTCATTCCGTCCAATGGACCAGCCATGTTATGTGTCTCCTGCAGTGTTGCTGCGATAGGGGCGCCGGAGAGCCGTCATCGCATGGTTTCTGCTGTGACTGCTCAGTGCGCGAACTCGGCAGGCTGCCGGAGCGCGTCGCACGGGTGCTCGTCCGTAAGGACGGGTACCGGCCGTCCGAGCACCACGTGGCCAGGGAGGTCGAGCAGCGCGTGGGCGATTCTGGCGCGATGCTCATGCGTCGTTCCAAGACGCATGGTCCACGCCGACACGCGTCGGAACCAGAGGTGCAGATCGAATTCCATCATGAAGCCGATGCCGCCGTGAATCACCTGGGCGTTACGGACGACGGCCTCGCATTTCTCATTGCAGAAGGCCTTCGCTTGCGATACCTCGACGGTATGTGGCAGGCCCTGATCCATCTTCCACAGGGCTTCGTACGTTAACAGTTCGCCCCCGTCGATCCAGATGATCATGTCCGCGCACATGTGTTGCACAGACTGAAACGCGCCGATCGGCTGGCCGAAGGCCTCGCGCATCTTTGCGTATTCGATGGCCATTTCGGCGTCCTTGCGGGCCGCGCCGAGCATCTGGGCGCACAGCAGCGCCGTTGCGACATCGAGCATCGCTTCGACGACTGGCCAGCCCTGGTCTAGCGCTCCAATGCATTGGCCGACCGGAACGCGCACGTCCTTGAATACGACTTCGCTCTGCTGGTCCTTCGCGGTAGTGACGAGCGCACGGTGCGTAATGCCTGCGCTGACAGTGTCGACCAGAAAGAGGGAAAGACCTTCTGCGCCGCGCGATGCGTCGCCGGAAGTGCGGCACGCAACGAGACATGCATCGGCGCTTACGAAGTTGTCCACAAAGAGCTTGCTGCCGTTGATCACGAAGTCATCGCCCTCGCGACGCGCCGTGGTATGCACGGCAGTGGGGGAGCAGTACGCTCCGTTTTCCACGACAGCCCACGTCAAAAGCTTCTCGCCGCGAGCTACGGCGGGCAGTATCGCGTCGCGCTGCGAGTCTGATCCGTCGCGCGCGATGGTCAGTGCCGCGACTACCGTGCTCAGCAGCGGCAACGGCGCCACGGCACGGCCGATTTCCTGAAGCACGAGCCCGAGATAGACCAAAGGCATGGCCGAGCCGCCATAGGTTTCGGGCAGGCACAAGCCCTGCCAGCCGAGCTCGGCGGCCTTGTGCCAGAGCGCCGGCGGATAGCCCTTGGGATCGCGCTCCATTTCTCTCACGAGCTTGGTCGAGCATTCTCCTCGGAGGAAAGCGCGGGCCGCGTCGCGGATCATCTCTTGTTCATCATCTAGTAGGACTTGCACATCGATCTCCGTTGATTGCTCACGCCGTGCATGCCAATAGCCGGCGAGCCAATGGTTCTTCACTGAGGTTTGCGAGATTTTCGTGACGAAGGCAGGTTCAGGCCACGCCGGGCGATCTGGTCACGCATGATCTGCACGCTGCCGTGATTCACTCCCGACTGGAAAGCGCCCATCACGTTATGTGCGAAGACCCCTTCCTCAATCGCATGCGGGGAAGTACTGAGCAGCTGGGCATAGGGCCCAAGCATCTGGGTGATGGCTTCCGTCGTCTTGACGCCATGCTCGGGCGCCCACACCTTCTCGGCTGAACCTTCGTAGGTAAACTTGCCGCCGCGCTGCACGATCGACATGCTGCGCATTGTCATGAGCCGGCAGACCTGCGCCTCGGTCCACAACTCGGCCACCTTGTCGCGAATCGCTGCGTTGTTGGCAAGTGCTTCGGGTCCGTGCCGGTTCTCCTTGAGCCAGTTGACGATGTCCTCGTCGCGCCGGATCGACATCAGGTACCGCCATGCGCCCACCCGGTCGAGGTTCAGCGCTGCGGCGCCGATACCCCAGCCCTTGTTCTCTTCGCCGAGCAACGCTGTCTTCGGCACGTGCAGATCGTCGAAAAAGGTTTCGTTGGTGCGGGCTTCGCCGTAGGTTGTGCCGTGCGGTGCGCCCGGTGAATTCTGTATGGTCCATAGCGGGCGCACCGTAATACCGGGCGTATCCATGGGGATGAGGAAGATGGAGATGCCGTCGTGCTTCGGTGCGGATGGGTCAGTTCGCGCCATCAGGTAGATGTGGGTCGCCCAGTGCGCTGCTGTGGTGTAAATCTTTTGGCCGTTGATGACGTAGCCATCCGCGGTCGGTACGGCCCGGCAGCGCAGGTTGGCGAGATCCGCACCCGCATGAGGCTCAGAGAATCCGAGGCAGAACGAGACTTCGCGGTTGATCAGTCTGGGGATGAAGTACTGCTTCTGTTCCTCTGTCCCGGCCGCAAGAATGGCCGGGGCGCCGCTCCCTCCCAGATCGATGCTGACGCCGGCACGCATGAATTCCTCTTCAACGATGAACTGCGAGAGCTGGTCGCCGCCCTGGCCGCCATATTCCTTCGGGTAGGCGATGCCGAGCCAGCCACGTTCGCCGATCCTTCTGTAGAGCTCTTTCATCAACGGCCCGGTCCTGCCGGTCGGGCGCATCTCGCCATCCTCGGCGGCCACCTTGATGTTGTCGTCGGCGAGTACGGCGGGCGTCACGTTGTGCTCGATGAACGCGCGAACGTCGCGTCGGAGCGCTTCCTGCTCGGGGGTATAAGCGAAGTCCATTGTCTGTGCGTCTCCTGGTCAAAATCTCGGCGTAATTCGCTATGCAAATTAACAATTCACAATTACGATGCTACGGCCTTCGTTTGCGGTCGTCAAATGATTCCGTCGTAGTACAAACCCTCGACGGTTTTTCATGTTGCGCCAGAAACCTGGTGTTTTCCCCTGATCCATTGACCTGTCGGCTAAC